>JANNQQ010000382.1:0-12216 GCA_031400835.1 Actinomycetes bacterium
AGGGGCAAGGCATGAGGGCAAGGGAGCTGGAGGGATCGTGATGATCGTCAAACTCGATGAGACCCAGGCCGGCATCCTGCGGCAGACCATCGGCGCACACGTGCACGCCCTGCGCCTCGATTCCCGGGAGAGAGCTGCCCGAGGTCGTTGCGGCCCAGCACCTCCGCACCGCCACGTGTCCCAAGACGGATCGCGTCGCGCACCGACATCGCGCGTGGGCCGGCTCGCCCACGCGCCATGAGGAGCGCGTTCTTCACCTCGAGGAGGAGATCGCCCCGCTCGTTCGATGCCGAGCCATCGACGCCTAGCCCCACGTGCACACCAGCGTCGAGCAGCTCCCGGACAGGGGCGAACCCTGCGCCGAGACGGAGGTTCGACGACGGGCAGTGCGCAACGCCAACCCCGGCGCGTGCAAACGCCGCGATGTCTTGGGCCGGGAGATGGACGCAATGCGCGCACCACACGTCGCTGCCAAGCCAGCCGAGTTGCTCGAGGTACTCGGTCGGACGACAGCCGAACGTCTCGAGGCAGAACGCATCCTCCTCCGCAGTCTCGGCGAGATGCGTGTGCAGCTTGAGCCCAAGCCTCCGCGCCAACGCTGCCGACTCGATCATCAGCTCGCGGGTCACCGAAAACGGTGAGCACGGCGCGACCGCGATCTGCACCATCGCTCCGTCCGCGCTCGATGCGAGCCGCTCCGTGTCGGCGAGGATCTCGTCGATCGTCTCGACGAGCGAATCTGGCGGCAGCCCTCCCTCGGAGACACCACGATCCATTGAGCCTCGCGAGGCAACGATGCGCACCCCGAGCTCACCCGCCGCTCGAACCTCGGCTTCGATCAGACCGGCCTGTCCGCGCGGGAAGATGTAGTGGTGATCGAAGACGGTTGTACAGCCTGAGAGCGCGAGCTCGGCCAGGCCCGTGCGGGCGGCTGCGTAGACCGATTCGGCGTCGATCCCAGCCCACACCGGATAGAGCTCGACGAGCCATTCGAACAACGTGCCGTCCTGAGCGCGAGCCCTCGTGAGGGTCTGGTAGAGGTGGTGATGGGTGTTGATCAGCCCGGGCGTCACGACCGCACCCCGAAGGTGCACGGTCTCGTCGGCGTCGGGCGCAGGGCCGTCCCCCACGGACGACACCAACCCGTCCTGGACGAGTACCCACCCGTCGGGCCGCTCAGTGCCAACGTCATCCATCGTGACGATGTGTCCGTGGACGAAGAGACGACTCATTCGACGGATGACGCTATACGATCGCGTAGCGATGACGGCAACGCTCTCCACTCATGTCCTCGACACCGGCAGCGGTCGCCCGGCAGCGGGCGTTGCAGTCGAGGTGTTGCGAGGAGGCGCGTGCATTGCCTCGGCGGTCACTGATTCACAAGGGCGCATTGCAGAGCTCGCAGCTGACCTTGAGCCTGGGGAGGCCACAATTGTGTTCCACCCCCCTTCCGCCTTCTTCACCCGGGTCGCCCTCGACATCGTTGTTGGCGATGGTCACCATCACGTCCCGCTCCTGATTTCGCCGTACGGATGCGCGAGCTACCGCGGCAGCTGACCGAGGACGAGCTCGCGCGGCTGTTCGAAGGACGCACGGCGCTTGTCCGTCGCCTCGCGAATGAGCCCGACCCGTTGACACGGGCGGCCACCCTCGTCCACGAGCTCCCGCATGAGGAGAAGGTCGAGATGCTCGCTGCCCACCCGGCGATCGGCCAAACGAAGGGCCTTTCGGTTCGGTCGGCTGCAGAACAAGGGAGCGACGCCGACCCGGCTGTTCTTGCGGAGCTGGCCCAGCTCAACGCCGACTACGAGGAGCGTCACGGCTTCCGCTTCGTTGTGTTCGTCAACCGACGCCCGAAGGCCGAGATCCTCGGCGTCCTGCGCGAACGGATCGGAAACCCCACATCCGACGAGCTGGACACGGCCTGTGGCGAGCTTGTGGCGATCGCGGTCGACCGCTGGCATAGAGTCCCACCATGCTGACCATCACTGCAGGAGGCTTTCGTTTCACGGCGCGCCTCGAGGAAGAGGCTGCGCCGCACACCGTCGCCGCGTTCAGGCGTCTCGTTCCCCTCGAGTCGCGGATCATCCACGTGCGCTGGTCGGGCGAAGCGGGCTGGATCCCGTTCGGCGATCTTGACCTCGGGCTCGGGCCGGAGAACGCGACGTGTTATCCGCTGCCAGGCGAGATCGTGCTGTACCCAGGCGGCGTCTCGGAGACCGAGATTCTGCTCGCGTACGGCTACGTCAGCTTCGCCTCGAAGGCAGGCCCGCTCGCAGGGAACCACTTCGCGACGATCGAGACCGGCAACGAGAACCTCCGCGCGCTTGGCAAGAAGTTCCTGTGGGAGGGCGCGCAGGAGATCACCTTCCGCGAGGAGTGATGCACGACCTCGTCGTTCGCGGCGGGTCGATCGACGGCGTCCTTTGCGATATCGCGATCGCCGACGAGGTCGTCACGGCGATCGGCCCTGACCTGCCCGGCGGACACATCGAGATCGACGCGCGTGGCCTGCTCGTGCTGCCGGGTGTCGTCGACGCCCACGTGCACCTGAACGACCCGGGCCGCGCTGACTGGGAGGGGTTCGACACGGGAACCCGCGCGCTCGCAGCCGGCGGCGCAACAACGTGCGTCGACATGCCGCTCAACGCGAGCCCTCCGACCATCGACGCTCGTTCGTTCGAGGCGAAGCGCGTGGCTGCAGAGGGGCGGATCCATGTGGATGTCGCGCTCTGGGGCGGCCTCGTCCCCGGCACGCTCGACCGACTCGATGAGCTCGCAGCCTGCGGTGTCGTCGGCTTCAAGGCGTTCATGAGCGCGAGTGGGATCGATGACTTCGAGAAAGTCGACGACGACGAGCTCGCTGAGGGAATGCGCCGTGCCGCTTCGCTGGGGCTGCCGATTGCGGTTCACGCCGAGGATGAAGAGCTCACCGCGATGCTCGCCGAGCAAGCGCGAGAGGCAGGCGCTACCGGTATTCGCGCGTGGCTCGCGACACGACCCGTCGAGGCCGAGACCCGCGCGATCTCCCGCGCAATTGCGCTTGCCGAGGAGACCGGCTGCGCGCTCCACATCGTCCACGTCTCGTGCGGCGCCGGGGTGGCACTCGTTGTGGGTGCCAGGGCACGTGGCGCTGACGTCACCTGCGAGACCTGCCCGCACTACCTCATGTTCACGGAAGACGACGTCGAGGCTGTAGGTGCGCTATTGAAGTGCGCTCCGCCGCTCCGCGACGTAGCCGAGCAGACGTCCCTTCTCGGCGCAGTTCGCAACGGGTTGGTCGACACGATCGGCTCTGATCACTCCCCCGCGCCAGCCTCGATGAAGCAGGCCGATGACTTCTTCGCCGTGTGGGGAGGGATCTCGGGGTGTCAGTCGCTCCTTGCGGCGACGCTCGAGCTCGAGCTCGCGCCCTCGGAGGTTGCAAGGCTCACCGCGACCTCACCCGCGAGGAGACTTGGGCTTGAGGGCAAAGGGTCGCTCGCGCCGGGGATGGACGCAGACATCGTCCTCATCGATCCGTCACGACCCACAACCCTCGAAGCCGCCGACCTCCACTACCGCCACCCACACAGCCCCTACCTCGGCCACACCTTCACGCACCGAATCGCGCGCACCATCCTGCGCGGCCGAACAACCTGGGACGGCGCACGCGTCGCGCCACCGAGCGGCCGTATCGTCAGCCCTCGACGAAGTCGACCGTGACGGGGTTCGGGAAAGCGCCGATCGCCTCGCCGCGACGCAGGAGCTCGGCCACGGCCTGTCGGCCCTCGTCGCCGTAGTCCCGTGTGAGCTGGTTGACGTACATCTCGATGAAGCGGTCGGCGACCGCCTAGTCGATCCCGCGCCCAAACTGAAGCGCGTACTCGAGCGCCTCATCACGATGTTCGAGCCCGCAGTCGATGCCCTCGCGTAGCACTGCCGACAGATCTGCGAGGCGCTCGACATCACGACGCGCAACGTTGACCCCGAGCGGAAGTGGAAGCCCGGTCTCGAGCAGCCACCACTCACCAAGGTCGAGCGTCTTGTGCAAGCCGAGCTCCGAGAACGTGAGCTGCCCCTCGTGGATGAGGAGCCCTACATCGGCACGACCGCTCGCGATCTCGTCGGGAATCTGCTCAAACGGAACCTCGCGGTACGGGAAGTCTCCAAGGACAAGGCGAAGGGTGAGGAACGCGGTGGTCATCTTCCCAGGCACGACGATCTCGCGGCCCCGGAGGTCGTCGATATTGAGCGGCTCCCGTGCCACAACGACGGGGCCGTACCCGGTGCCGATCGAGGCGCCGTGCGGCAGCAAGACGTAGTCCTCCTGCACGAACGGGTATGCGGCAAGCGAGATCGCCGTGACCTCGAGTCGTGCTGCGCGCGCCCATTGATTGAGCGTCTGGATGTCCGCTAGTACCTGCTCGAACACGAACCCGCGCGTTTCCACGAGGTCGGTCGTGAGCGCCCAGTACATGAACGCATCATCGGGATCGGGACTGTGGCCAACACGGATGTCCATTGGGGCGACGACGGTACCAACCCTCCGCAATCTCAGGCGAGGGAACCGGCCGACGGTGCTCGCTGTAGAATGCGCGAGATGGCATT
Source organism: Actinomycetes bacterium (assembly GCA_031400835.1). Lineage (GTDB taxonomy): Bacteria > Actinomycetota > Thermoleophilia > Gaiellales > Gaiellaceae > Gaiella. The sequence continues at coordinate 4,591 of JANNQQ010000382.1, forward strand.
CAAGGATCTTTTCTCATTCCTCTTCGCACGGTCGAATGGCGAGGATCGCGTCGCGCAGTACGTCGTGCGCGAACACGATCGCGGCCGGTCGCTCTCGGAGATTCTCGAGGACAAGTACGTGGTCAACCGTCTCGAGAGCGCCGCGCAGCGCGCCCGCTTGCTCGACCGGCCCGAGATCATCCGCGCGGTCGGCGAGGACACCATCGCTCAGCAGAAGCAGGGCCTCTAAACGCCGCGCAGGCGTCAGCGCACGACCGCGAGCTCAAGTCCGAGTAGATCAGCCGCTTTCTTGATCCTGCTGAGCTGACACCCAACCCCGAGCGCAACGTGGTGTGTCGGGCCCTCCGCACACCAGGCGTCCATGAACGCCGCCGGATCGCTGTCGAAGCGGATCCGTGAGTTGGTGTTGCCGATGCGGAACGTCGGTCCTGCGATCGACTCGCCCTCGCTCGCGATGAGCTTCAGCCGTCCGTCTGCAGTCTGCGAGAGGCCGAGGATCGTTACCGGCCCGAGGCGTACCTTGAACTCGACCGAGAGCCCGGCTCCGGCCTTTCCGTGGTAGAGCTTGAGCGCCCGCACGACCGGGCGCCCATCGGCGATCGCTATGTGACCTGGTCCGTCGTGCCCCATCAATACGAACCCCTCGTCGAAATCAAGCCCGTAGAACTCCGTGTATGAGCCACCCGCGCCCAGGCGATCCATCAAGAGCATCGCCACGTTGGTCTTGAGGTCTCCCTCGCCGGACGTCGGCACACCGCGTGCGGTGAGAAGAGAGTTGCCGACGATGAGACCGGCGCCGACTCGCTCGTTCACGTTGCCGGCGACGCCCCGGTAGTAGTAGGTGAGACCGTCGAGTGAGAAGTCGGCCACGAGTCGATCGAGACCGACCGCGACCCGAGACGACCATGCAAACGCTTCGGGAGAGATCGTGTCGGCGATCGGGTCGGCCCCCGGGACCGCGAGGTCGAACATCGCACGAATCTCGTCTTCCTTCTGATCCACGGCTGCCGGATCGGCGCTCTCGACACGCTCGACCAGATCATCTATCTCGAGCACCTCGACGTGCGCACCAACCTGAGCCTGGATCTGTGTGAAGTCGGAGTACATATCGAGCATTCCGGGATAGTTGTGCCCGAGGAAACCGAGCCGCGAGGAGCGCACCGCTCGGACTGCGGAAGCCGCATCGAGCCACTCCTCGATCGCCCCCCAGGCAGGGTCACCGTCGAGCAGCGTCCCCGTCACGGTTCGATAGGGAATCCGTGCCCTCGTGAACGTGCCCGCGAGCTCCGGCACGCAACAGGCAGAGCAGTTGGCGAGCCACTCACCCGTCGTCATCCCCTCGTAGTCGAGGCTGCGCGTTGGCTGGAGGTTGAGAATCACGACGGGAGCCGAGGTCGCCTGCACGACGGGCAGCACCTGCGAGGACGTGGCGTAGGTCGCTGTGTAGAGCATGACGAGGTCAACGTCGGAACGCGCTAGCGTCGCCCCGGCGGCACGCGCACCCTCGGGCGAGTCGACGAGTCCGAGTGAAACGACCTCGGCTCCGCGTCTCTCTATCCCGCGCTCGATCTCCGCCTGATAGCCCTCGAGCCGCGCGCGGAGACCGTCGAACTGGGGCCAGTAGGCCGCGAGACCGATCCCGAAGACACCGACCCGTGGAGCCGGACCACGCCGCGCGTCGATCAGCGTCCCCAAACCAGCGTTCATCTCACCGAGCCTGGTTGCTCGACCCGCGCATCGCCGGGCGGGTCGGCGCCGCCCGCACGCGGTCTGTTCCGTCTGGCGCGCCTGGCCCCGAGCACGCGCGATACGACACCGCGAATGTTCGGCACGATCACGCTGGCAAGCAGGAGACCACCCACGACGATGTTCTGCTCCTCCGGGGGGATGTTCGCGAGCGTGAACGCGTCCTGGAGGCAGCCGAGAACCGCGACCGCGAGGATGACGCCAATGATCGTTCCTCGACCGCCGAAGATCGAAACGCCACCTAGCAGCACGATCGTCACGACATCGAGCTCGAGGCCCGCACCGGCGTCGTAGCGGGCGGATGCGAACCGAAGCGTCCAGAGGATCCCCGCAAACGCGCAGAGAAACCCCGAGAGCACGAAGAGACAGAGCTTGATCCGCTTGACGCGAATCCCGGAGAAGAACGCCGCCTCCTGATTAGCGCCGATCGCGAAGATCGATCTCCCGATCGGCGTCGCGTGGAGCACGATGCCGATCACGACGGCGAGCACGATGAAGAATCCCATCGAGTACGAGATCTGCGTATGCGGAATCGGGTTGATGCCGATGTCGGTGAGGTGCGTCGGGAAGCCGCCAACCGTGTTGTCGGGCAGGAGGATCTGGGCGATCCCTCGATAGAGCGCGAGCGTCCCGATGGTGACGGCGAGCGACGGGAGCCCGACCCGCGTGATGAGCAGCCCGTTGAACAGCCCTGCGACTCCTCCGACGAGCAGCGCCACCCCCATCGCAACCCAGATAGACGTCCCATGCGCGAAGAGGTCGGCCATGACCGCACCCGATAGACCGAGTATGGCTGCGACGGACAGGTCGATCTCGCCCGTGATCACGATCAACATCAGCGGGAGCGCCATGATCGCCACCTCGCCAACGTTGATGGTGATGTAGAAGAAGTTGACCGAATGCATAAAGGCTGGCGAGGTCTGCGATCCGTAGAGCAGCGTGATGAGCAGGAGCAGGACGAGCGCGCTCTCCCAGCGGGCGAGCGGGCCGAGGGCACGACGCGCGGAGGCGGTCGCTCCCGGGTGCACGGCGTCCGATAGCTCAGGTGACACGAGCGATCCTCCGGGTTCGGAGCCCGGCAGCGAGCCGGAGCGAGATGAGCCGGTCGAACGCGATCGCTGCGAGGAGGAGCGTGCCCTGGAGCGCGAGCTCCCAGAACGACGAGATCCTCACAACGATGAGCGCGCTACCGATGGTGTGGAGCAGAAGTGCACCGAGCGCCGCACCCAGCACGGTTCCGCTCCCACCGAAGATCGCGACACCCCCGACGACGACGGCAGCAACGACCTCGAATTCGTACCCCGTCCCGGCGATCGAGTCGACCGAGCCAAAGTATGAGAGCCAAAGCACGCCCGCGAACCCCGCGATCGCGCCGCTCAGCGCGAACGTCGTGAAGACCCTTCTCCCCACCGGGATTCCTGCGAGCTGCGCTGCCTCGGGGTTCGACCCGATCGCATAGAAGTCCCGCCCTGTGCGAAACGTGCGCATGGCGTACGTTGCGAAAGCAACCGCGACGATAACGATGATCGCGAGATACGGGACGCCCCACAAGGTCCCGTACCCGATGGTGTTGAATCGCTCGGGAAGGCTGAAGGCATTGATCTGGTTGCCGCCACCCCACGATGCGTCGATGCCCCTGATCACATAGAGCGTGCCGAGAGTAACGACGAGGCTCGGCACCCGTGCGAGGGTGACGATCGCCCCGTTCACCACACCGCAGAGCAGGCCGATCCCGGTCCCAACGAGGAAGACGACGCCGAGGGAGACTTCGGGTTGGTGGACGAAGAGAACGCCGGTCGCGTAGGCCGAGATCCCAAGCACCGAGCCGACCGAAAGATCGACGTTTCGCGTGATGATCACGAGCGTCTGGCCGATCGCGAGCAACGCGATGATGGAGGCGCCGGAGGCCAGCTGCTGCAGGCTGATGACGCTGACGAAGTTGGAGTTCACCAGCGCCGTTGGCACGACGACGAGCGCGAGTGCGAGCACAATCCCGAGCTCGCGAAAACGGAACACCAGCTCGGCTACGCGATGCGTGCTCGAGCGACCGTCGAGGTCGGCCGCTCCGCGCGTGTGCGCAAATTCGGTCACGCCGCGGCCTCCTGCTCGACGCCTGTCGCCGCGCGCTTGATCACATTCTCATCTGCCTCGGCCCGCGTGAACGTCCCCGAGACACGGCCCTCGAAGAGAACGACGATCCTGTCGGCCATGCCAAGGACCTCCGGAAGCTCCGATGAGATCATGAGGATCGCAACCCCCTCGGCGGCGAGATCGGAGAGCAGTCGGTGCACCTCAGCCTTGGTGCCGATATCGATGCCGCGTGTCGGCTCATCCACGATCAGGAGCGAAGGCCGACGCGCCAGCCATTTGGCGAGGACGACCTTCTGCTGGTTCCCACCACTGAGCATCCACGCCGGGTTCGTGAGTCGCCCGTACTTGAGCTGCAACCGTGTGATCCATTCGGTTGCGAACCGGCGCTCGGCCCCACGGGGAATCACGAACAGGCGACCGACCCTCCGCAGCGAGGCCAGCGCAACGTTGCGCTCGATCGACATGTCCATCACCAGCCCCTGTTGCCGGCGATCCTCTGGAACGAACCCGATCCCGGCTGCCATCGCCGCGGCCGGAGAGCCTCGGCGAAGCTTTCGGCCATTGACCTCGACGCGACCGGCGTCCCACCGATCGATCCCGAAGATCGCTCGCGCTACCTCGCTGCGGCCGGCACCAACGAGCCCGGCAAACGCGACGATTTCGCCAGCGCGCACCGTGAAGGAGACATCGGTGAACACTCCTTCCCTGGTTAGCCTCTCTACTGCCAACACGGTCTCGCCCGGCTCGGTGTTGGTTTTGGGGAAGAGCGCGTCCATGTCGCGGCCGACCATCGCGTGGACGATCGACTGAGGCGTCACTTCACCGATCGGCTTCGTCAGCACGTGACGTCCATCCCGCATCACGGTCACCTGCTGGCAGAGCGAAAAGACCTCTTCGAGTCGGTGCGAGATGAAGAGGATGGCAGCACCACGGGCGCGTAGGGTCTCGATCACGCCAAACAGACGCGCGACCTCAGAGCTGGTCAGAGCCGCCGTGGGCTCGTCCATTACGATCACGCGCGCCTCCGCGGCGAGAGCTTTTGCGATCTCGACGATCTGCTGATCGGCGATCGATAAACCGCGCGCTGGCCGGTCCGGATGAAGGCGAACGCCGAGCTGCTCGAAGAGCGCCGCAGCCTCGCGCCGCATCCGGCGCGCATCGATTCGACGACCCAGACGCAGCGGCTGCGAACCGACAAAGATGTTCTCCGCGACGCTCAGATCGGGGAAGAGGGTCGGCTCCTGAAAGATGATGGCGATGCCAGCCGCCTGCGACTGCGCGGTGTTGGAGAAGGAGACATCGGCCCCGTCGAGGATGACCCGCCCGCCGTCGGGCCGATAGACACCGGCAAGGATCTTGACGAGCGTCGACTTCCCCGCGCCGTTCTCACCGACGAGCGCGTGGGCCTCACCGGCAAGGAGCTCGATGGTCCCGTCCTCGAGCGCTTGCACGGCACCGAAGCTCTTCCTAGCGTGGTCGACGACGAGAAGTCGAGAGACAGCCGGGGAGCCGGCGATGGGAGCGAGCTCGCTCTCCGTGAGGTCAGTCAAGGTGGAAGATCTCGGTCAACTGCATGAACCCTTCGTCCGGTCGTCGGCCCTCAAGCCCGACGAAGAAGCCAGCCATCTCGCGCTGCCAACGTTGATTGACCTCGGTGTGCTCCATTGCCGCAAGGGAACGTGCGAAGTCCTCGCATTCGACGTACCCGATGACCATGCCACTGTCGGACAGAAAGAGCGAGTAGTTCCTCCAGCCAGCCGTTGCAAGCGCATCGCGCATCTCCTGCCATACCGAAACATGACGCGCGGTGTACTCCACGAGCGCGTCGGGGCGAACCTGAAGCTGAAAGCAGACGCGTGGCATGAGAGACCCTAGATGATTGATTCCGAATTGGCGTGCTGTCGGGGAGTGCGTGCACCAAGCAGCGTGGTCGGTTCGGTCAGTGGTAAGGCTGGTACAGCCTTGGTGCTGACCGAGACGGCCGCGATGCGCAGAGCTGTTGTAGTCACGGTGCAGGCGCTCATCCGGGAGTGCGTGAATTCGGAATCAATCATCTAAACCGGAGGGAGGGCACCCACCAACTGGGTGCCCTCCCCAAACGGTCGATCAGAAGTTGAAGTTCCCGACGTTCTTCTTGTTGAAGACGAACGGCGGGCCGAGGATCACCTGGGGCCCACCTGCGGCCTTGATGATCGTGTATGTCCCGAGCTTGCCGGCCTTGAACTTCTGGCCCACCTTGCCCGTGATGTCACCTGAGGCGATGGCCGCCGCAGCGTACGCGGCGAGGTAGCCCAGGTCTCTCGGGTTCCAGAGCGCGAACTCCTTCACCGTTCCGTCAAGGACGTACTTCTTCATCTGGCTCGGGAGTCCGAGCCCGGTGAGGACGATCTTGCCCTTGTACTGCTTCGAGCGTGAGAGGAACTGCGCGGCCGAGGAGATTCCCACCGTCGTCGGGGAGATGATCCCCTTCAGGTTCGGGTAGGCCTGCAGCATGCTCACGGTCGCCTGGAGCGACTGTGCCGGGTTGTCGTTCCCGTAGTAGATCTTGACGAGCTTCATGTTCTTGTACTTGGCCTTCTTGAGCTCGATCTTCATCCACTTGATCCAGGAGTTCTGGTTGCTGGCGGTCGAGGCGGCCGAGAGGATCGCGAACTCGCCCTTGTAGCCGATCTGCTTACCAAGCAAGCCGACCTGGCTTCGTCCGATGGTCTCGGTGTCGGCCTGGTTGATGAACAACTGGCGGCAGACGACGTCTGCGTCGAAGCTCACGACAGCGATGCCCTTTGCACGAGCTGCGTTCAACTGCGGGCAGAGCGCCTTCGGGTCGTTGCCTGCGATCACGATCGCGTCTGCACCGGACTGGATCGCCGCCTGGATCGACGGCACCTGCGCGGCGGCAGTGTCCTGTGTACCCGAGGAGACGACCTGCTTGCTACCCATCTCCTTGAGCGCGATCGCTCCGCCTTCGTCGGCGATGACCTCATACGGATTGAGCGTGTCCTTCGGAATGAAGTACACGGTCAAGCCACTCTTGATGTCTTTGGCTGCGAACGCGGCCAGCGCACCCGTCGCGGTGATCAGTGCGACGGCCGACACGAGGACGATGGTCCGCCTCGAACGGTGTCTCATTGTCAACATTCTGTTCCTTTCGGTCTTGGAATCCAATGCGCCTACGTCGAACAAGGCGTCCCTCTCTATGCCCTCTCCTCCTTTCTGGCACCCAGCGGGCGCGTCGGCATGCGGCGTGTGGCGTGTCGGCTCTCGGCCTCCCCGCCCTCCTTCGGACGCCCTTCGCCGCAGATCGTCAGGTCGTGATGGCGCCCAAGGTCGCGGCGCAAGGTTGTAGCGAGACGGTTGCTCATCGCGGGTAGGCGCCTGGAACGCCACCGTCGACGTTGATGATGTTGCCCGTCGATTTCGCCGATCGGGCCGAGGCAAAGAACGCGATCGCCTCGGCGACATCGTCGGGGAAGACGTTCACACCGAGGCGTGTCCGTGCGCTGTAGAACGCGGGCAGATCGTCTGTCTCAACGCCGTAGGTGCTCGCACGTTCCGCCTTCCAGTCCGACGACCAGATGGCAGAGCCTTCGATCACGGCGTCGGGGTTGACGGTGTTGACGCGAATCCCGTGCGGTCCGCCCTCTTCGGCAAGGCAGCGGGCAAGGTGGAGCGATGCGGCCTTGGCGGATGAGTAGGCGGCGGCATTGGCACCGGACACCAGTGCATTCTTCGAGCCCACGAACACGATCGCGCCGCCGCTTCCCTGTGCGAGCAGATCCTGGTACGACG
>JANNQQ010000383.1:0-6885 GCA_031400835.1 Actinomycetes bacterium
CAGCAGCGACGTATCCCACGGCTGAATGAGGTCGGCCGCTTGCCAGTCCTTGGTGTAAGCGACGCACGGGTGGATGATGTCCGGGTTGTACCCCGCGGCCACCTTCGCAAGGGCCTGTTGATCGTTGCTCAGGAACGTGAACTTGAGCGGCGACTCCTTGGCATACGGGCCAGCGAGGTAGTCGGCCCACATCTCCTTGGCCTCGTAACCTGCCCACTCGAAGATCTCGACGGGGCCAGCGGCCTCGGTCGCAGCGTCGAACACGCCTGCGCTGCTCGACGACGAACCTCCGCTTCCCCCGCCTCCGCAGCCAGCGAGGAACGCACTCAGGCTGAGTCCTCCGGTCAACGCCACGAATCCGCGCCTACTCATCTGCGCGCGCATCATCCTCTCGGGATCCATTCCGCTCCCTTCCGTTCGTTGTTGGCGGCCCACGGGATCATCCCGCGTCACCGCGAAGTCCAACTGCATCTTCCGCACCGATTACGAAGCTGTGCTCCGCTGCCCAGTGCAACGCCACCCGCTGACCCGGCGCGACCGATCGAGAATCGATCTGATCATTCAGGCGATGGACGGTAAGCCGGTCGCCGGTCGGCAACTCGACGACGATCTGGGTCATTGAGCCGAGGTACAACACGTCGACGATCTTGGCACTCACCTTCGAGCACGCGCCGGGAAGTGGATCGAACTTGATCGTTTCTGGCCGCACCGTCACGAGCAGGTTCACTGTTGAGGCTGTCTCACCTGTCGGCCGATGAGCAGCCAGGTGCTCGCCATCTCCGAGACGCATCCGAACGATCTCATTTTCTCGCTCATCGACCCGGAAGTGAATGAGGTTCGAAACGCCGATGAAGTCGGCCACGAACGCCGAAGCGGGACGCTCATAGAGCTCGCGAGGCGTCGCCACCTGCTCAATCACGCCGCCGTTCATCACGGCGATGCGGTCGGAGATCGTGAGCGCCTCTTCCTGGTCGTGCGTCACGTAGACAAACGTCGTTCCTGTCTCGACCTGGGTGTGCTTGAGCTCGAGCTGGAGCTCCTTCCGTAGCTTCATGTCGAGCGCGCCAAGCGGCTCGTCGAGCAGGAGCGCCGCAGGGCGATTGACAAGCGCCCTGGCGAGGGCGACACGCTGCTGCTGCCCACCGGACAGCTTGCCCGGCCTCCGCTTCTCGAGTCCTTCGAGCTGCACGCTCCGAATCACCTCGGACACACGCTCGAGGAGTTCTCCCCGCGGCACCTTCTTGATCGCGAGACCGAATGAGATGTTCTCTTCCACCGTCATGTGGGGAAAGAGCGCATACGCCTGGAAGACCATGTTGACATTGCGGCGTGCAGCAGGGATATCGGTGACGTCTGCTCCCTCGAGAAAGATCCGCCCCTCAGACGGCTCCTCGAGCCCGGAGATCATCCGAAGCGTCGTTGTCTTGCCGCAACCGCTCGGGCCGAGCATCGTGAAGAACTCGCCCTGCCGAATAGTGAGATCGACGTTGTCGACAACCCGATTCTCATCGAAACGTTTGGACACCCCGTCAAGGACGATGTGGCCTTCGGAGGTGTTCGTGCGTTGAAGGGCGTCGATGGGAGTGATTCTCTCTATGCGCGGGTCGAAACGCAACTGGCACGGCATACGACTCGTGACCTTTCACGCTCGAGTGCGTACAGTCAGCCGCACAGATGGGACTTACGGATCAAGAGCAGCAGGTCGTCGACGCCGTTGGCGCGCGCCGCGATGAGCTCGTAGCTCTCACGACCGAGTTGATCGCGTTTGACACGACTGCGCGCAACCCTGGCGATCCCGCACGCGACGAAGCCCTGCTCCAGGCTCACCTCGGCGAGCGACTTGCGGCCGCAGGCGCCGTCGTCGAGATCTTTGAGCCGACCCCCGCGGAAGTCGACGGCAAGGCGCTGATTCCCGCCGGACTCGACTTCGTTGGTAGGCCTCAGCTCATTGCGCGCTTCGCCGGCACCGGGAGTGGCCGCAGCCTCGTCTTCAACGGTCACATCGATGCGGTGTCGTACGAGCCGCGCACGCGCTGGACGAGCGACCCACTCAACGCCGAGATCCGCGATGGGATGCTGTACGGCCGCGGTTCGTGCGACATGAAGGGCGGCATCGCAGCGATGACGATTGCGGCGGAGACGCTCGCGACACTTGGTATCGAGCTCGCCGGCGATCTCGTCGTGGCCACAAACACCGATGAGGAGTCGTCTGGGGCTGGTGGGCAGGCGCTCGTGCAGCACGGCCTCACGGCCGACGCGGGCATCGTCACAGAGGCGACGGGCTTTGCGGTCTGGGTCGCCTGTCGCGGCTCCGAGTACGGAGTGATCACCGTTCCCGGCCAGACAGGCCACGCGGAGGTCGAACACGGTCACTGGAGCGAGGGTGGCGCGGTCAACGCAATCGAGAAAGCGACGCTCATCATCGCGGCGCTTCAGTCGCTTCGCGAGGACTGGCGCAAACGAGGCGCCTTCCGACATCCGCACCTCTCGGTCCCCGATGTCGTACCGACCATGATCGCGGCAGGAGAGTGGCCGGTCACGCATCCGGCCGATTGCAGGATCACGATCGCTGTGCTCTACCAGCCTGTTCAGGCCGACGAGGGCGGATGGGGTTCGCAGGTAGCCAAGGAGATCGAAGACTCGATCGCGCGCGCTGCCGCCGCCGACACGTGGTTAGCGACACATCCACCCACGATCGATTGGTGGCCGAACCGTGTGATGCCGATGGAGATTCCCGAGGACGATCCGATCGTGACCGTGATGCGGGGAGTCAACCGCGATCTCGGATTGCCCGATCGGCTTTACGGTCTCGACTCGTGGTACGACGGCGCCACGCTCACTCGTTTCGCTGCGACGCCATCGGTGGGTTACGGCCCCGCTGGGTTCTCACCTGGCCTGCCGAGCGTCGCACACACGATCGACGAGCACGTGCCCGTTGACGACCTCGTCACCTGTGCACAGGCACTCGCCGTAGCAGCGCTGCGCTTCTGCGGCACCCAGTAGCTCCCCTCTACAGGACGTCTGCGAGAGGCGTATAGGTGAGGCCGTGGGCCTCTGCCACGGCCTCGTACACAACCTTGCCGACGGCAACGTTGACGCCCTTTGCCAGAGCGGGGTCATCGGCGACCGCCTTCGAGATGCCCTTCGTCGCCAGCGCCTCGACATACGGCAGCGTCACGTTGGTGAGCGCCCTCGTCGAGGTGACCGGCACCGCACCAGGCATGTTTGCCACGCAGTAGTGGACAACCCCGTCGACCTCGAAGAGTGGATCGTCGTGGGTTGTCGCGTGCGAGGTCTCAAAGCAGCCGCCCTGATCGATCGCGACATCGACGAGTGCCGCTCCCGGCTTCATCAGAGAAAGCATCTCCCGTGTCACGAGCTTTGGTGCAACCGCCCCAGGGACGAGAACAGCCCCGATCACCATGTCCGCGTCGATCAGCATCTCCTCGATCTGAAGCCGGTTCGACATCGCAAGCGTCACGCGGCCGTTGAGTGCTATCTCCAGGTCGCGCATGCGGTCGACCGATTTGTCGAGCACCCACACATCTGCCTGCATCCCAAGCGCGATCATCGCGGCGTTGAGCCCGACGACGCCACCGCCGAGCACCACGACCTTGGCGGGCGGAACGCCGGGAACGCCTCCCAGAAGGATTCCTCGGCCACCGTGCGCCTTCTCGAGACTCCACGCACCCATCTGGGGGGCCAGGCGCCCCGCGACCTCGCTCATTGGTGCGAGGAGCGGCAGTCGTCGATCGGACGTCTCCACCGTCTCGTACGCGATCGCCGTGATTCCCGACGTCACCAGTGCCGACGTGAGCGGCTCGTCGGCGGCGATGTGGAGGTACGTGAAGAGCGTCAGCCCCTCGCGCAACCGCGGGTACTCCTCGGCGATCGGCTCCTTGACCTTGAGGAGAAGCTCGGCGGAGCTCCAGACCTCGTCGACCGAAGCCGTGCTGGCCCCTACCGCCCGGTAGGCGTCGTCGGTGAACCCTGAGCCTTCACCCGCAGCCTCTTCGACGATCACCTCGTGTCCGCGCGAGACGAGCTCGAGAGCGCCGGCAGGTGTCAACGCAACGCGATACTCGCGCGGCTTGATCTCTCTGGCGACCCCGATGCGCATCGCGGCGGCACGATACAGCACCTTGATGATTGATCGGCAATTCCGGCATCCCGACGACCGACCAACCAACTAGACAAGTGACCGAGCGAGCCGTCCCGCTGCAAAGGCGGCGGCGAAGAACCAAGGGTCTTCCTCAGGTCCGCGACCCATGTGCTGCAACCGGAGACCGGCACAGGCGTCGCGCCAATCGTCGACGTCGACCTGACGGACGTCAACGTCGTCCGGCGGCTCAAGTCCATCCGGCCACGCGATCAGCACCTCCCCGAGACACAGCCGTAGTGCGGAACGCGTGTGGTGAGACAGGCCACGATGTCGGTCACGCGTGTCCGCATGCGAGACACGGGGCACAAGAATCGATGTTCCCCCCAGCGCACTAGCCGCATTCGCCGCCTCGACGACAGCCAACCCACCGTGACCGAGTGGGGTTCCTGTCCCAATGATTCCAGGTCCGATGCCGCAGACGATCACATCGGCGCCACGCGCCGACGCGGTGACCAAGCCCGACGCCGTCGTCACGCAAGCGACATCCGCATCGACGCAGGGCGCCACGGCTATGGCCAACTCGAGCAAGCGGCGATCACGAAGTGTGCGAACAGTGTCTGAGAGCGAGACAGGGAGCGCCCCACCTGCGAGCTGGACGTACACCACTCGGAGCCCCTCAAGCGCAGCGCAGACGGGTGCTATCTGGCTGTGGAGACCGCAACACACGACAGGCACGCCGGCGAGTCCAGCTGGTAGCTCGATCTCTTCCTCCTCGGCGAAGACCGTCGCGAGCTGGCCAGGCGAGTAGGGCCATGCGATCACGTGCGCCCCCGGTTCCGGCTCGAGTCCCAGACCACGAGTGAGATTGACCACGAGGATGTCGAACCCACCCGAGCCGAGCTCGAGCTCGCGCGCCTGGATATTCACAACGACGTCATCGCCCACTTCGACTGGGCCCGTCAGCCGCGGGTACGTCACGCACGGGATCCCGTCGACCTCAAGACGGACAAGGTCGTCGTGGCGCTCGGTGACCGCCGTGACCGTCCCGCGACGGAGACCGACGGGCATCAGACGCCTGCAGCAAGGTCGACGATGGCGAGGGTCACGTCGACCATCCGCTCGATATCGTCAACCGCGATCCACTCGTTCGGAGTGTGAATCTCCATCATGCCGTTGGCGAGGTTCAGGCATGAAAGTCCCTGCTCGTTGAACACGTTCGCATCGGCTGCTCCACCAGAAAGCGCCGTCGTTGGCGTGATCCCACTGCGTTCCAGAGCGTCCCACGCGAGCCGAACCACTGGCTCGGTCGGGGCGAAGCGGTAGCCGCGATACTCGCGCTGAACCACAGTCTCGGTGGTGCACTCGGCGCTATCTGCGGCGAAGGCGATCACATCGACGATCTCCTTGACGAGGGCGCCAAGCGTTGCCTCATCGTGCGAGCGAGCCTCCACCTCAAACGTGCACCACTCGGGGACAATGTTCCTTGCGGTGCCGCCGGAGATGAGACCGACGTTCGCTGACGTGACCTCGTCGACCCGTCCGAGCCGAAGCTCGGCGATCGCGCGCGATGCGGCCGCGATCGCAGAGCGACCCTCCTCTGGCGCCATTCCAGAGTGCGATGCCCGCCCCTGAATCCGCACCTGTATCGAGTACGCGGACGGAGCGCCAATGACGATTTCGCCGATCGTCCCGGCCTGGTCGTACACGAATCCGACCCTGGCGTCGAGCCGTGAGCAATCGAATGCTCCTGCGCCGTCGAGACCCGTCTCCTCCCGCGTCGTGAACAGCAATTCGATCCCCGCGTGCGGTCGCCCCTCCTCGACAACTCGACGCGTCGCTTCGATCATGGCGACGACCGCCGCCTTGTTGTCTGCGCCCAGGATCGTGGTGTCCGCATTGCGCACGACCCCGTCGTCAACGATCGGGTCGAGCTGACCCGATGGGGGAACGGTGTCGAGGTGCGCACAGAAGAAGACCGGCGTTCCCGCGCGCGTCGGCGGTACGCGACAGTAGAGATTTCCGGCGTTTGCCCCAACCACCGGTCCAGTGTCGTCCTCGTCGTACACGAGGCCAAGTCCGGCGAGCTCTGCCCCGACCCGATCGGCCATTGCGCGCTCGTTACCCGAAGGGCTTGGGATCGCGCAGAGCTCGAGCAGCAGATTGAGAGACCCACTCAGTGTCCGGGCGTCATCCGGACGTGCGGGAACGGCCATTCGAGCCTAGGCCTCGACGGCTAGCGCGGCACCGGGCCTCGCGCGTGCGCGAACGAGAGCCGCACCGACGAAGTCGAGAAAGAGCGGAGCGGGACGCGTCGGCCGGGACTTGAACTCTGGATGGAACTGGCTCGCGACGAACCAGGGATGATCCGGAAGCTCGATGATCTCGACGAGGCGTCCTTGTTGGAACGTCCCCGACACGACAAGCCCCGCGTCCAGGAGCTGTTGACGGTAGTTGTTGTTCACCTCGTACCGATGTCGATGACGCTCGTGGATGACGGCCTCGCCGTACGCGTCCCGCGAACGCGTCCCTTCGCCAAGCTCGACCGCCTGCGCGCCGAGGCGCATCGTCCCGCCGAGGTCCTCAATCTCCTTCTGCTCGGGTAGCAGATCAATGACGGGGTACGGCGTCTCGGGATCCATCTCCGTCGAGTTCGCCCCTTCGAGGCCACACACGTGGCGCGCGAACTCGCTCACCGCTACGTGCATGCCGAGACGCCGTACCCCGTCATTGATCTGCTACCCGAGCAGAAGGAGATTGAGGACCTCGGCGGGACGATGCGCCTC
>JANNQQ010000384.1:0-12473 GCA_031400835.1 Actinomycetes bacterium
CACCTTGCCTGTCGACGTCTTGATGAAGTCGGCACCACCTGCAATCGCGAGCAACGAAGCTCGACGCACGTTGTCGTAGGTGCCAAGCTCACCGGTCTCGAGGATCACCTTGAGGTGCGCGGCCCCGCAGGCCTGCTTGACCGCAATGACTTCGTCGAGAACCTTCCCGTACCGACCCGAGAGAAATGCCCCGCGGTCGATCACCATGTCGATCTCATCGGCGCCTGCCTCGACTGCTGAACGGACGTCGGCGAGCTTGACCTCGAGCGAAGCCTGCCCCGACGGGAACGCTGTCGCGACTGAGGCGACCTTGACCCCCGTGCCCGCGAGCCGCGCCTTCGCGGTGGCGACATGGCTGGGGTACACACAGACCGCAGCAACCGACGGAATCGAGCGATCCTCGGGTTCGGGTCGTGCCGCTTTCGAGCAGAGCGCGGCGACCTTACCCGGCGTGTCGGCGCCCTCCAGCGTCGTGAGATCCATCATTCTCACCGCGAGTTCGAGCGCCCAGAGCTTGGCGTCCTTCTTGATCGAGCGCTTGGCAAGCTCTGCGGCGCGGGCCTCTAGGGCAACCGCGTCGACCGCACCGACGCGAGGCAGGCGATGACCCGAAGGGAGCTCGAAGCCAGCGGTCAAGGCAGGGCTCTGCGACACGACGCGAGTGTAGTGGCACTGTGCCACCGTTCGAACTGGGAGACTGCAAGACGATGCCAAGCGAGCGCGCCGAGAACTGGGCAGATCTGCAAGAGCTTCTGTTCGGCAACATGTGGAACGAGCGCCTCGGACGCTTTCGCTCCGACGCGGTGTATCGCGGCGAAGGACGACCGTCACCCGAGCTCACCACGAGCCTCCAACGACTCGGCGGTGACTACGCCGACCTCGAACGACACCTGCTGCGCAACTTCCGCAAGTACGCCCACCGCGACGCGGTGCCCCGAGAATCAACCTGGCATTGGCTCGCGCTCGCGAAGCACCACGGGCTGCCAACGCGGTTGCTCGACTGGTCGCACTCACCGTATGTGGCTCTCCATTTTGCCACCGAGGATCCCGAGCTCTTCGATCAGGACGGCGTCGTTTGGGCTGTCGACTACGTGCGGGCCTCGACGCAGCTCCCTCCTGCACTTCAGCACGTCCTCTCAGACGAGGGTTCGAACACGTTCACTGCCGAGATGATCGACCGGGCGGCGACCACTCTGGCGGAACTCGATGGGCTTGCGACCGGAGATGAGTTCGTTGTCTTCTACGAACCGCCATCGCTCGACGAGCGCATCACGAATCAGTTTGCCGCGTTCTCCTTCATGTCAAGCGCAACTGCAAGCCTCGACCAGTGGCTTGGGAGACACCCCGAGCTCTGCAGGCGCATTGAGATCCCGGCAGCGATCAAGCGTGAGACGCGCGACAAGCTCGACCAGGCAAACATCACCGAGCGCGTGCTGTTTCCCGGCCTCGATGGCATCGCACGCTGGTTGACCCGCCACTACTCACCGCGGGCACCGACCTAGAATCTCGTTAGCGGCGAGGGGATCAGAGACCGAGACGCTCAAGCGTTCTCGGATCCCGGCGCCAGCGCGGCCTGACCTTTACGACCAGCTCGAGAAACACGCGGTGTCCGACCAATGCTTCGACCTCTGGTCGGGCGCGGACGCCGATCTCACGGATCATCGCCCCTTTCTTGCCGACCAGGATCCCTTTCTGCGACTCGGTCTCGACCAGGATGTTCGCGCGCACTCGGTTGTCCTCGATCTCCTCCACCTCGACCGTGCAGGCGTGCGGGACTTCCTCGCGCGTGAGCTGGAGCGCCTTCTCGCGAATCACCTCGCCGACGCGCTCATCGAGCATCAGATCGGTGGTCTGTTCGGGCGGAAAGAGTGCTGGCCCTTCCGGCAGGAGTGTGACCAGGTCGCTCCGCAACTCGTCGATGCCATCCTTGACGAGCGCACTGACAGGGTGGAGCGCATGGAAGTCGCCAAGCGCGGCGGCGATCTTCATCTGCGAGGCGACGTGGCCGTGCTTTAGCCGATCGATCTTGTTGAGTGCGATCACGACCGGGATCCCGAGCGAGAAGACGCGCTTTGCGATGTAGTGATCCCCGGCGCCGATTCGGTCACGCGCGGACAGCACAAGCATGATGACGTCGACATCGTCGAACGAGTTGTCGACCGTCTTCTGCATCCGCTCTGTGAGCGTGTCCATGGGGCGCTGGAACCCCGGCAGGTCAACGAGTACGAGCTGCCACTCAGCGGAGTGAGCGACACCAAAGATCCGACGGCGTGTGGTGTTCGGAACACGAGACGTGATCGCGACCTTGTCGCCTATGAGCGCGTTGACGAGGGTCGACTTGCCAACGTTTGGCCGGCCGGCGACGGCGACGAGACCCGTCTTCACCACGTGCCCCAGACACACCCGCGCTCTCGATCGCTGGCAACGGGCGCCGAACATCTCTCCGCGACCGTTGCTGGCCCCACCATGCAAGCCACGCGCCAACCCTGTCGCGTGCGCCTCATGGCAGAGACTCGAGCTCGAACTGCTCGGGTAGTAACTCGGCGACGGTCATCGTGACGACGCGCCCGCCATTGCGAAAGACGACGCGCTCGACCTGCATCTCCGCCAGCCACTGACGGCAGCCGCCGCAGGGCGAGGCGTTGACCGCAGCAACGACGAAATCACCAGGGCGATAGCCCTCAGCCATGGCGCGCGAGAAGGCTGTCCGCTCGGCGCAGACACCGAGGGGATAGGCGCCGTTCTCGACATTGACACCTTCGATCACGCGCCCATCACGCGCGAGGACGGCACAACCGACGTTGAAGCGCGAGTACGGGGCATACGCACGGTGTGCTACCGCATCGGCGGCCGCGAGTAGTTGATCATCAGTCATGCAGCAAACACCTGGAAGATCCCGAGAGTAACGAGCGCGCCGAGGAGACCGCCGACCGCGACCTCGGACGTCGAGTGAATCCCAGCCTCAACGCGTGTCTGAGCGACCAACCCAGCGAGAACCAACGCGAGTGACGAGACCAGGAACTGGTGCTCCGAATCCTTGAGAACCAGGGTCACCGCCATCCACGATCCGAAGGCGACCGCCGAGTGCCCTGAGGGCCACCCGCCGCGCAGCGGAGTCCCTCTTCCTGAGAGTGCCTTGAGCGAGATCACAAGCACGATGGTGAGCACCAGAGCCATGAGCGTGAGCCGTGTCGGCGCCCGCGAAAGCTTGTCGAGCAGATTCGTGCTCTCCTCGGCGACCTGCCCCGAGAACACCAGGTAGCCGATCGCGATCGCGTTGACTGCAGCGATCAGCACGGCGCCTGCGGCGATGTCCTTCGCAAGCTTTGCCATCGGGTCGAACGAGGTCGACGCGACGTCGACGGTGGCCTCGATCGCGGTGTTCACCATCTCCGCGACGAGGACGAACGAGATCGCGAGAAAGAGCGCGATGAGCTCAAGCCGCGAGACGTCAAACGCGAGCGCAGCAACGAGCACGCCGACCGCAGCGAGAAAGTGGATCCGCATGTTCCGCTGGGTGCGGAGCACATGGATGATCCCCTCGAAAGCAAAGTTGAAGCTGTCGAAGATCGAGGGCGCCCGTCGGCGCGGCCCGATCATCGGGTCAGATGCGCGCGTTCGCGCGCCTCCATTGCGGCGCCGTGCTCGAATCCAACGAGGTGGAGGAGGCCGTGTACCAGCGGCCAGCGCCACTCGTCGCCGACGATCGCTGGGCAAAGCACCACATCGCCGAGTGCGCGCGGCTCGCCCTCCGGCAGCGCGCCAAGACCGTCGATCGGGAACGAGAGCACGTCGGTCACCTCGTCTACGCCGAGATGATCGCGCTTGAGGGCGCGCATCTCGTCGGCCTCCACGAACACCAGTCCGAGTTCGCCGCCCTCGACTCCTTCTCCAGCAAGCACAAGCCTCGCGAGCTCAATCGCCGCATCCACGTCGACCGCGACACCGCTGCGGTTGGCGAGTTCGACGTCGATCATCAGTGACGACGCGCAAGACCGGTCTCGTCGGCGTGGCGCTTGTAAGCCTCGACAATCCGCTGGACGAGCTTGTGGCGCACAACGTCCTCATGGCCGAACTCGATGAATCCAATGTCGTCGATCGAGGTGAGGATGTTTCGCACCTGGATCAGCCCCGAGGCCTGTTCGCGGGGAAGGTCGATCTGCGTGACGTCGCCCGTGACGACCATCCGGGAGCCGAAGCCAAGGCGCGTGAGGAACATCTGCATCTGTTCCGGTGTGGTGTTCTGGGCCTCGTCGAGGATGATGAACGAGTCGTTCAGCGTCCGGCCACGCATGAACGCCAGGGGTGCAACCTCGATCGTGCCTCGATCGATGTACGCGTTCAGCCTGTCCGGATCCATCGTGTCGTAGAGCGCGTCGAACAGCGGACGCATGTACGGATCGACCTTGGCCGCAAGATCGCCTGGGAGAAATCCCAGTCGCTCACCCGCTTCAACCGCTGGGCGGGTGAGGATGATCCGCCCAACCCGCTTCTCCGACAGGGCTGCTACGGCAAGTGCGATCGCCAGGTACGTCTTGCCGGTTCCCGCCGGGCCGATCCCGAACGTGACGGTTGAGCCACGAATCGCCTCAACGTAACGCCTTTGCATCACGGTCTTCGGCGCAATCTTCTTTCCGCGATGCGCCCAGACGACATCCTCGAGTACGTCGCGCAGGTTCTCGGCCTGATCGAGAGCGACAACGACCGCCCCAACCGTGTCGGGGCCGATTGCGTGACCTCCCTCGACGAGCTGGACGAGCTCGTCCACCACCACGCGCGCGGCGACGACGTGCTCGTCCGTTCCGTCGAGCGTCAGTCGGTTCCCGCGAAGTGAGATCGCACACCCGAGTCGCTCGCGCAGCGTCGCGAGAACGCCATCACTGACTCCAGCAAGCTCCGCGGCAACCTCGTTCGGAACGGTGATCACATCCTGCATGGAGCCAGTGTAAGCGTCGCCGGATACGGCGCCCCAGTGCGCGCCTAGCGATCGAGAAAGCCCGCTTCGGGACAGCCAGCGAGCGTCGCTTTCGGCGTGGTGTGGCGTGGGTACCGCGTGATCCCCGGTGCGAGACGGTCGAACGACAGGCGAGGACGACGAGCCGCACGAGCCCAGCTTCACAGCTCGCGTCCGCAGGCGCATTCCCGCTCCCGATGAGACATGTCGATCGACCGGTACGGTTGCGGCATGAAGGCGCAACTCGTTCTGTACGACGAGGACTGCGGCGTCTGCACGATGATTGCCGGCTGGCTTGAGCGCCGCGGAATCGCAATCGGCGCGATCGGCTCGCACCACGGCGAGCGGTGGCTCCACGACCTCACTCCGATCGAACGCTACTCCTCCGTCCACGCGATCGACTGGCGTGAAGGACGCCACTCGGCGGGTGCCGCGATCCCTGTGATCCTCCGCGCGCTGCCAGGCGGACAGGCCGTAGCGCCGATCGCGGCCGCCTTCCCGCGCCTCACGCAGGCCCTCTACGCCCGATTTGCGCACCACCGGTACGGCATCTCGACGCTCCTCGGACAGCAGGCGTGCGCTGGCCCGAGGACGATTAGATGATTGCTCTACGCCAGCTTCTCGCGAACCATCTGGCTGACGACCGACCCGTCGGCTCGACCCGAGACGCGCGCCATGGCGTCGGCCATTACACGCCCGAGGTCACGGAGTGAGGTCGCGCCAACCTCAGCGATCACGTCATCGACGATCTCCTCGAGCGCGTCCTCGCCGAGCTGCTCCGGCATGAACTCCTCGATCACAGCAAGCTCGCCCGCCTCGCCGTCGGCAGCCTCGTCGCGCCCAGCGTTCCGATAGGCCTCAAGGGCCTCCACGCGCTTCTTGCGTTCGCGCTGGAGCACCTGAAGCGATTCGTGGTCGGAGAGCGGGCGCTGCAGATCCTTCTCCGCCGAGCGGAGCGCGCTCAGAAGCAGCGCGAGCGCGTCGCGACGGTCGGCTACGCGGCCGAGCCGCGCGGCCTTGAGCTCCTGCTCGATGTCGGAGAGAAGAGTCATTCGAACCCGGGCAGGCTACCGCCGCCTCCGAGAAGATGCCAGTGCAGATGAAAAATGGTCTGACCGCCACCCGGTCCAACGTTGACCACCACGCGATAGTCCTCGAGCCCTGCAAGCCGCGCTGTCTCGGCCACGAACCGGAGCATCCGCGCGGCTTCGTCGTCGGGGAAGGCGCCGATATCGCGGAACGTAGCGACGTGACGGGCGGGTAAGACGAGCAGATGTGTCGGCGCCTTGGGCGCGAGATCGCGGATTGCTACGAACCCCTCAGCTGCGTGGACGTGAGGGCCCTCGGAGGCGAGTCTGCAGAAGAGACACTCCGGGTTAGAGACCGATTCAGACGACATGCGCCAGTACCCCATCGTCGCGCACCGCAACCGCGACGGCGTCAACGAACGTTCCCGGCTCGGCATCGACGAGCCATGGTGTGTAGTCGTCTCCGTACCCGCGGCCCGGCCGGTCGACAAGGATCCTCTCGGTCAACCCGACCTTCTGTGTCCAGCGGCGGTGACAGAGCTCGTGTGAACGCGATCGCAGGCGCGCGCTGCGCTCGCGCTTCGTAGCCAGGGGAACGCGGTCATCGTTCGCTGTGCGCGTGCCCGGCCGCGGCGAGTATGGGAAGACATGCACCTTCGTGATTCCGACGGCTTCGACGACGGCCAGTGTCCTTTCGAATGCGAGCTCATCCTCGGTAGGAAAGCCGACAATCACATCGGTCGTGAGGTTGAACTCGTCGGCGAGCGAGGCGAGCCTCCCGCGGTACTGCGCAGACGTGTACCGGCGACCCATTGCGCGCAACACACCGTCATCACCCGACTGCAACGGGACGTGAAGATGCGGCGACGCGGCCGGCGTCTCCGACATCGCCGCGATGAGCGCGTCGTTGACGTGGTTGATCTCGATTGAGGAGAGTCGGAGGCGCTCGAGCCCTTCTATCGCCCCGGCCTCGCGGACGAGCCGCGCGAGTGTGAAACCCGCTGCGCGGTCGCGAAAACAGCCAAGATTGACGCCTGTAAGCACGACCTCGCGGTGCCCCTGCCCGACGCGCCGCTCGATCTCTTGAAGGACGGCGCTGGCGGTGCGGCTTCGCGTCGCGCCGCGCACGAGCGGGATCACGCAGAACCCACACGAGAATGAGCACCCGTCCTGGATCTTCACGAAGGCACGGACGCGGTCGAGCCGATGCTCTGCCTGAACGCAGCCGATCGCGCCGACATCGCCCGCGACGAACGCCGCTGCCTCGGCGCCGGTTCGACGCGTGATGACAACGTTCTCGGGAAGTCCGGCGAGCGCCCCATCGAGGTTCGTCGCGCACCCGGTGAGATAGACGGTCTTGGAGGTTCGCGCCGCGCGCGACGCCGCCTGCCGCGACTTCGAAACCGCCTCGTGTGTCACGCAACACGTGTTGACGACCTCGATCTCGCCGCCAGTTGGGATCTCAAGGTGTCCGTCGGCAAGCAGCCGCTCGCGAATCGCCTGCGCATCGACAAACGAGACCTTGCACCCGAGAAACCGCGTCGAGAACGTTGCCATCGCCGCAATCGTAAGTGTCTTGCGATACGTGTGGGGTGGAACAGCGCCTCACCCTCAACGCCCTTGAAGTCTCCGGCCAGCCCTCGACGACGGTTCGGCTGTACTCAGTGCGTTGCCAGGAACACGTCCGCTGCCCAGCCGTCGCGTTCGAGTCGATCGCCCGCGCGCCAGCTCTCGGTCTCGGGCCGTTCGGAGCTGAGATATCCAGAGGTCACCGCGATCTCCGCGTCGAGTCGGGCGAGGATCGCGCTTACCGGCTTGAGCAGAACGTTCGCCACCGCGACGTCAGCTGACGGTAGTGATTCCGTCGTCCCGTCGAGGAGCCGGACATCAAGCGTCACGCCGTTGATCGCGGCATTTGCCTCGGTCACCTCAACCGCAACCGGGTCGTTGTCGAGCGCGATGATCGGGTCAAAGCCGAGGTGCGCAGCAGCGATCGCGAGGACGCCGGAGCCGCAACCGATATCGAGAAGGGAACCGCGGGGCTGCCGGGCGAGAAGTTCGAGGCACAGCCGAGTTGTCGCATGCGCCCCCGTCCCGAAGGCAAGGCCGGGGTCGATGATGACGCTCGGTGAGGTCGCAGGCGGTGTTTCCCACGGCGGCCCGATCCAGATTCCACCGACGTGCACCGAGCGATGGAACGTGCGCCACGCGTCTTCCCAGCCCGATGCGACTTCGGCGACGCAAGCGTGGGGAAAGGCCACGAGGATAGAGGCCGCCTCTCCAGCGGAAACGTAGACCGCAAGCTCAACGGTCTCTGCCCCTGCGATCTCCTCAAGTCCGCCTGGGACACGTTCCACCAGCTGAAGCGCCGTGAGCTCGGCGAGCGCGTGGGGTACCACGACTGCGACCCGCACGAGTCTGTTCAACGCGGCGCAGTCAACGGAAGGCGCCACGGAGCCGCGCGAAGAAGCCGTCGTCCTCATCGGCCGCGTAGGGCTCGGAGCCCAACTCCATCTCGAGCGCCATGACCTTCAAGCGTTGGTCGGCGGTCAACTTGCGTGGAACGCGCACTCCGACATGAACGAGAAGATCCCCACGCCGCCCCGTGTCGAGTGACGGCATCCCGCGACCGCGAACACGGAGAAGATCGCCAGGCTGGGTGCCTGCCGGCACCTCCATCGCGTGCGGTCCTTCAGGTGTCACGACATCGACAGTTACGCCAATCGCCGCCTGTGTCATCGTGAGATCCGCGATGGTCAGGAGGTCGTCGCCATCGCGCTCGACCCCATCGAGCGGGGCGACCCCGATGTGCACGTAGGCGTCACCGCGCGGCCCTCCCAACGGGCCTGCGTGGCCCTCGCCGCGGAGCCTCATCCGCTGGCCGTCGTGAATCCCGGGTGGGATGTCGAGAGCGAGGACCACCTCCTCGATCGTCCTCCCCTCACCATCGCAGCGTGGGCATGGGTTCTCGACATGGCGGCCCGACCCCTCGCAGCGTGGGCATAGCCCTGTGCGCATGACCTGCCCAAAGACGCTCTGTGCAACCTGGCGGACTCGACCGGCACCGCCGCACCCGGGACACACGGTGATCTCGGAACCGTCGGCCGCCCCGCTCCCATCGCAATCCCCGCAGTGCTGCGCCACGCGCGCATCCGCCGTGACCGAGACGCCGCGCAGAGCCTCTGCAAGAGTGATCCGCGTAGCGACCGACACGTCACCCCCATGCGATGCGCGTTGCGCTGCAGCACCGCCCCCTCCAAATAACCCTTCGCCGAAGAACGCGGCGAACACGTCCGATAGGTTGCCAAGGTCGAACTCGCTCGGCTGAAAGCCGCCGCCTCGAAGCCCTGCATGCCCATAGCGGTCGTACGTCCGACGGCGCTCGGGATCTGAGAGCACCTCGTACGCCTCAGCCACCTTGCGGAATCGCTCCTGGGCATCGGGCGCGTCGCTGACATCGGGGTGCAGCTCGCGCGCAAGGGAACGAAACGCCCGCTTGATCGCATCGTCCGCGTCGCCACGGTCCACACCGAGCAGCTCGTAGTAATCCTGTTCCGTCGCCGCCACTAAACGTCCTCGTAGACCTCTTCGACGAGCCGGGACAGCTCGAACGCAGCAGCGCGCACAGCATTGATCGCCTTCTCGTAGTCCATCCGCAGGGGCCCGACCAAGGCGACCGCGCCCAGTGGCCGGGTCGAGAGACCGTAGGTCGAACGAACGTAGGACACGTCGTGGAGCTCCTCGCCGTCGAGCTCTGGCCCGACCCGCACGACCGTGCGCCGTGGATCGAGCGCCTCGGTGAGGACGGCGAGCACCGCGTGACGCCGTTCGAGCACCTCGAGGACACGCTGGCACGCCTCGAGCTCCTCTCCACGCGCGTCGCCGAGCAGGCTCGCGGCGCCGCCGATATAGACCTGCGTGTCCTGCCCCAGCAGGTCGGCGAACGCTGGGCGGATCGTGTCGAGGAAGCGTCGCTCGCGGGGCGACAGCGTCGAATCCTCAAGGTGGCGACGTAGGGTGCTTGCGCCGAGTCGCAGACCGGCTGCGGTCTCATTCAGGTATGCCCGCGACCACTCGACGATCCCAGGATCGATCGGCTCCTCGAGCTCGAACACCCGCTTCGAGATTCCTCCAGACGCGGTGATCACGACGACGATCACGATGCGGGGCTGCAGCTGGAGTACCTCAACGTGGCGGACGGCCGCGGCCTCGATCGATGGCCCCGACACGAGCGCGAGCAGGTGCGTCGCCTCTGACAGCTCCTCGGTTGTGCGTCGCAACGCCTCTTCGAGCTCGTTCCGCATTGCTGTGAGGTCGACCGGGAAGGGATCGGGGCGACCTTCGATCGTGCCAACGAGGCTCTCTGCGAATAGGCGGTAGCCGCTCTCGGTAGGTATCCGTCCGGCTGACGTGTGCGGGTGCGTCAGGAGACCAAGCGTCTCGAGCTCGGCGAGCTCGCTGCGGACGGTTGACGATGAGACGTCAAGGTCGGAACGCTCGACGAGCACCCGCGAGCCAACCGGTTGACCGGTCGCGACGAACTCTTCGACGACGCGCTGCAGGATCGCGCGCTTACGGATGCTCAGCTCCATCCGACGATGGTAGCTCCGGGCTAGCTCGTCGTGAGTAACGCAGAGGTCACGGCATCGCCGAGTAACCGTCCGCGATCAGTGAGCAGAATCCCTTCGTCGAGCTGATCGACAAGGCCACGGTCAGTGAGCCGCTGGAGCTCGTTGGCGTCGACGATCTGCCCTATGTCCTCAAGCGAGAGCGGAACGTCGAGTCGGAGGCCCAACATCAGACGCTCGACCGCGCGGGTCTCAGCATCAAGCTCCTCGATCTCGTGCGGCGCCGACTCGTTGGCCGCGAGCGCCGCAAGATACTTGCCGACCGACGGAGCGTTGCGACGTCGGCGAGCGTTCACGGTTGAGACCGCGCCGACCCCGACTCCGAGATAATCATGACCCAGCCAGTACCCGAGGTTGTGACGTGACCGGAGATCTCGCGCGTCGGGTCGACAGAAGTTCGCGGTTTCATACCAGCGGTAACCCTCCCCGACCAGGACCTCGACGACACGCTCGAGGTAGTCCTCCATCGCCTCGGCCTGCCGCTCGAGCTCGGCCCCGAACGAGTGAGTGAATCGCGTCCCGGGCTTCGCCTCGAGCTCATAGGCGGAGAGGTGCTCTGACCCCAACTCAAGCGCCTCAGCGAGGTCGTGCTCGAGATCAGCGGGAGTCTGCCCGGGAATGCCATAGATGAGATCGAGCGACAGGTTGTCGAACCCGGCTGCGCGGAGGATCGCAAACGCGCCGCGAACGTCATTTGGTGTCGCCCTCCGCTCAAGCGTCTCGAGCAGATGGGCCTGGAACGACTGTGCTCCAAGCGAGACACGGGTTACACCGTGGTCGCGCAGCAACTTGGCAAGCTCAGGCGTTACCGTCTCCGGATTGGCCTCGACCGTCACCTCGGCGGCCGCTGGAAGTGCTTCGAGCACCTGGCGTAGCGCCGCGGGCTCGGTGTAGGTGGGTGTTCCACCGCCGATGAAGATCGTCTCGGGCGACTCGGAGAGAACGCTGCCCTCCTGCTCAAGCTCGCGCAGTAGCGCCTTCGCGTAGGGCTCGTGCTCGTCACGGCGCCCGACCGAGGTGACGAAATCGCAATAGCCACACCGATGTGCGCAGAACGGAAGATGGAGGTACAGGTGGCGGACGCCAGTCACACGGGCGTCCAGGATCACTTCTTCTTGTCGGAGTCGAGGTTGAGGATGGCAAGGAACGCCTCCTGCGGCACCTCCACCCCGGCGACCTGCTTCATCCGCTTCTTCCCCTTCTTCTGCTTCTCGAGCAACTTGCGCTTGCGTGAGATATCACCGCCGTAACACTTCGCGAGCACGTCCTTGCGTCGCGCCTTCACCGTCTCGCGTGCGATGACCCGCGACCCGATCGCTGCCTGAATGGCAACGTCGAACATCTGCCGTGGGATCTCGACCCTGAGCCGCTCCACGAGGAGCTTCCCGCGGTCGTAGGCGAAGTCGCGGTGGATGATGAGAGAGAGCGCATCGACCATCTCGCCGCCGACAAGAACATCTACCCGGACGAGGTTCCCGTCCTTGAAGCCGGACAGGTCGTAGTCGAAGCTCGCGTAGCCGCGCGTGCGTGACTTGAGCTGGTCGTAGAAGTCGAGCACGATCTCGCCGAGGGGCAGCTCGTACACCAGCATCACGCGCTCAGGCGAGAGGTACTCCATGTGGTCGAACCGCCCACGCCTCTCGGTGCAGAGCTCCATCACAGCGCCGACGTAGTCCTTCGGGACGATCACCTGCGAGGTCACGTACGGCTCCTGCACCTCGTCAATCTCGCGCGGCATCTCGGCCGGGTTGTGGACCTCCAGCCAGTCGCCATTTCGCTGCTTGACGTTGTAGGCGACGTTTGGAGCCGTGACGATGAGATCCAGGTCGAACTCGCGTTCAAGACGCTCGCGGACGATCTCCA
>JANNQQ010000385.1:0-1526 GCA_031400835.1 Actinomycetes bacterium
CGCGGTCATCAGAGAACTCGCCCGAACCACACGCGATCTACCACTCGAGGAAGGCCTCCGGCGCGAGGCAGATGCCTTCATGCGCTGCCTGCGCTCCGACGACGGGGTCGAAGGGGTCGCTGCGTTCCTCGAAAAGCGCGAGCCCAACTTCACCGGGTCTTCTTGATGAGGCTCGGGCTCCAGCTCGGCTATGACGACCCCGTAGCGGCGGTCGCTCTCGCCGAAGAGGCCGAGCGCTGCGGATTCGACTCGGTCTGGTCATCCGAGGCGTATGGCTCCGATGCCGTGACGCCAATGGCCTGGGTCGCTGCGCGGACGACGAGGATCAAGGTCGGAAGCGCGATCATGCAGATGCCGGCCCGCACACCGGCGACCACCGCCGCGACGATCGCGACGCTCGACCACCTATCGCAAGGACGCGCGCTCCTCGGCCTGGGTACCTCCGGCCCCCAGGTGGTCGAAGGTTGGCACGGACAGCCCTGGGGCAAGCCGCTCACTCGAACGCGCGAGTACGTCACGATCGTGCGAACCGTGCTGCGGCGGGAGGAGGCACTTGAGCATCACGGCCTGCACTACGACATCCCGTATGCCGGAGAAGACGCCACCGGCCTCGGCAAGCCACTCAAGCTCATCCTCCACCCCCGTCGCGCAGATGTGCCCATCTATCTGGCCGCGATCGGCCCGAAGAACGTCTCGTTGGCGGCAGAGATAGCCGACGGCTGGCTGCCCATCTTCTTCTCTCCCGATCGCTGCGCCGAGGTGCACGGGCCGTCGCTGGCCGAAGGTTTCGCGCTACGCGGCGAACGGCCAGAAGGTTGGGATCTGGCGCCGCTTGTCCCGGTTGTGGTGCACGACGATGTTGCCGCTGCACGTGATTTTCTCAAGCCGCTGCTCGCGCTCTACATCGGCGGCATGGGCGCGCGCGGGCAGAACTTCTACACCCGACTTGCCGAGCGCTACGGCTACGGCGACGAGGCTGCAGTGATCCAGGAGCACTACCTCGCGCGACGCAAGAGCGACGCAATCGCTGCCGTTCCGGACGCGCTCGTCGAGGAGATCGCCCTGGTCGGCGACCGAGCCAGGATCGCAGACCGCCTCGCCGCTTGGAGCGACGCGGGAGTCACGACCCTCATTGCGCAGGCACGCCAGCCCGAGGCGCTCAGGCTGCTCGCCGACCTCGCCTAGAGAGCACTCGAGTCGGTCACCCGGCTGATCAGTCGGCCGCGGATATCTCGTCGGCGAGCCGCTCGGCTTCGTCGAGCTCAACCGAGAGCGCGTCGATGCCTGATGCCCAGATCGCCGGATCGGTGAGGTCGAGCCCGACCATCCGTCCCAGCTCCTCTGGTGACTTCGAACCTCCAGCGCGCAGGAGGTCGAGGTAAGGCCCGACGATGGCGTCGCCCTCCTCGAGGTAGCGGCGGTAGATAGCGAGAGCGAAGAGATACCCGTACGCGTAGGCGTAGACATACCCCGGCGATCCCATGAAGTGCGGGATGTAGCTCCACCACGGCGTGTACCCGTCGATC
>JANNQQ010000386.1:0-8804 GCA_031400835.1 Actinomycetes bacterium
AGAGCGACACGCCGCCGTCGATGAGGAGCGTCGAGCCCGTGACGTACGAAGCGTCGTCGGAGACGAGCCAAGCGACGCTGGCGGCTATCTCCTCGGCTCGCGCAAGTCGTCCAAGCGGCACCTCGGTTGCGAGGTCGGCAAGCCGATCGCCGGCGAGCTCGCGAACGGTCTCGCCCTCGATGGTGCCAGGCGCTATCGCATTGACCGTCACGCCGCTCTCCGCGAGGGCAGCCGCCGCGCGGCGCGTAAGCGCGATGAGGCCCGCCTTTGAGGCAGCGTAGTGCGCGCCGGTAACCCCTCGGCCTTTGAACGCAGAGTCCGAGGCGACGTTGATGATCCGGCCCCCGGCGCGCTCGCGAAGGAGCTTGCCTATCACCTGAGTGCCTAGCAGCGGACCCTTGAGATTGACGGCCAGAACGTCGTCCCACTCGTCCGGCGTGATCTGGAAGAGGTCGCGAACGACTGTCCGGGCTGCACAGTTGACGAGGCCCCACGGCTCGCCCGCAGATTCGAGCGTGGACGCGGCGCGCTGCCAGCCGTCCGGATCTCTGACGTCGAAGGCAACATCACCGCCTGAGAGGTCGGCGCGGACTACCACGTACCCATCGGTCTCAAGCCGTATGGCAACGGCCGCACCGAGGCCCCGGGCAGCACCGGTGACGAGGATCGCCTTCAACGGACGAGCAGGCTCGCGCCGATAGCGCCACCCAGATCACCAAGCGCGGCGAGGCGGTACTCAGGTGGACTCCGGAAGAACGTGTGCTCGCGCGCCGCCTCCTCGATCCGCCCGAGCCAGGTCGGCCCGAGCCGCTCCCCAAGTCCGCCGCCGATGATGACCGCCTCGACGTCGAGCAGCGTGACCGCGGAGCCAATCCCGATACCAAGCGCTTCGACCGCCTCGTTCAGGAGCTCGTGGGCGACCTCGTCGCCCGCCTCAAGCGCGCGCAGCCAGACTCCGCTGGTCAGCTTCTCTCGACCCCGCTTGCGCTGGATCTCGAAGAGCATGGTCTTGCCCTTTCCGGCGCGGGCCCGCTCTTCGAGCGCGCCGCGACCTGCGTAGGCCTCGACGCATCCGCGCAGACCGCAGTTGCACCGGCGTCCGCCCGGCCTCGCGCACACGTGGCCGATCTCACCGGCCGAGCCCCGCCCGTGGAGCAGGCGCCCATCCACCACAATCCCTCCGCCGACACCCGTGCCCCAGAAGACACCAAGGAACGATCGGAGGCCGCGCCCCGCGCCGAATCGCCGCTCGGCCTCGACGGCCACGTTCACATCGTTTCCGAGGGCTACCGGGACACCAAGCGAGGCGGCCAACGAAGGCCCGAGCGCGAACGGCTCCGACAGGCCTTCGATGTTCGCAACCTGCATCACGGTCCCGGTGGTCGGCTCGATTGCGCCGGGCGCACCGACACCAACGCCGCGGAGCTCGCTGTCAGCGCCACCAGCGTCC
The DNA here is from genome assembly GCA_031400835.1 of Actinomycetes bacterium. Taxonomy (GTDB): domain Bacteria; phylum Actinomycetota; class Thermoleophilia; order Gaiellales; family Gaiellaceae; genus Gaiella. Next base: position 1,451 of record JANNQQ010000386.1, read on the forward strand.
GCGAGGGCGTCGCGCACCGCAGCTGCCATCTCGGCCACGACTGCGTCGGGTCCGCCCGCTTCGGGCGTTTCGCGTCGCGCAGCGCCCACCACCTTCGATCCTCGACGGATCGCGACTGCCTGGATCTTCGTGCCGCCGAGATCGACACCGACCTTCACCGAAGCCACCGCACAAGGTCGGCGAGAGGGCGACGATTCGCACGCTGACTCCACTCATCGGCACCCCGCGCCTCGGTGTCGCGCAACTTCTGAGGAAGGCCGAACGACAGCACGATCGCCACCCGTTCGTCCTCGCCGGCCTCGAGGACATCCCGGGCAGCTCCAGGATCGGCGACGCCGTTCGGACACGAGGCGAGGCCCTCGTTCCAGGCAGCAAGAAGCATGTTCTGTGCGGCCCGTCCTGCGTCGAACGTCGCCGTGTCTTTCCCGTGGATCAGGAGGGCGACGACAAGCCCTGCGGACGTCACGTTCTCCGGAACGTACACCGCGGCGCCCAGTCGCTCGATGCGTCCTCGATCGGTGGGCACGACAAAAGACCAGGGCTGGAGGTTTCGCGCCGAGCCAGCCAGACGACCGGCATCCAGGATCCTCTCGACGGTGTCCGCCGTGATTACCTCGGACGCGTAACGCCGCTCGTCGCGACGGCTCGCGATCGCAAGGAAGGTGTCCACGGCAGAAGCCTACGCGGCCTGCCTTGCCACCGGTTGCGGTCCGACTCGGAGTACCCTTATTGGATGATCCAGGGTGCCGATCAGGCGTCCGTGAGCCTGCTGCGCTGGCTGCGGCGCCAACTACGTCAACCGACGCCGTTACGAGAGCGCCTCGAGGCGGCCGTAGCGCACGATGACCCGGCCGAGGCGCGGAGGGCCCTGGACGTCATTCCGTTCACTCCTGCTCAGCGGCACCATGTCTCACTGCTGATTGACCGCTGGGAGACGTCGCGTGACGACCGCGAGTAACGCTGCGCTTGTTCGCGGGATTTTCGAAGCCTTCGCGACAAAGAACGGCTTTGCGCTACGTACAGCCTTCGCTCCCGATGCCGTGTGGCGCGTCCCCGGCACGGGCACCATGGCCGGGACGTTCGTTGGACGCGACGAGATCTTCGGCTTCCTCGGCCGGCTTCCGAAGGAGACCGATGGGACGTACAGCTCGGAGCTCGTCGACGTGCTCGCCTCGGACGACCGAGCGGCCGCGCTCTATCGCGCACGTGGCCGACGCCAGGGCCGAACGCTGGAGCTCGATCAGGTGCTCTTGTTTCGCATCGCCGGCGGCGTCGTGCAGGAGGTGCTGGCGCTTCCGAGCGATCCCGCTGTGTTCGACGAGTTCTGGAGTTGACGACGTTCAGTAGTCGGTGATTGTTCCTTTGTGGAACAATAAAGCAGGTGCGCTTCTCCCGAATTCAAGTCCTCCTCTCAGCAGTCCTCTTTGGGACGACGGGGACCGCCCTGGCGCTCGGGCCTGCGGGCTCGACACCACTGACCGTGGGAGCCGTTCGCATTCTTATCGGCGGGTCGTTACTCGCAGCCGTCGCGGTGGCGGTCGGCGGGTGGCGAGGTCAATGGCCATTGCGACTCGTCCTGACCGCCGGCGCCGGAGTTGCCGTGTACCAGGTCGCGTTCTTCGAAGCGGTCGCGCGAACAGGGGTCGGTGTGGGCGCCGTTGTCGCGATCGGCTCGGGGCCGATATTCGCAGGAGCGCTGGAGCGCATGACTGATGGCGTCTGGCCGGGCCGCCGGTGGCTACTGGCAACCGCGCTCGCGACCTTTGGGGTCGCCATCCTGGCGCTCGCAGCGACCGACGATGCGTCGCTGTCGGCGCCTGGGATCGGCCTCGCACTCTGCTCTGGTCTCGGCTACGCGACGTACACCGTGGTCGCGAAGCTCCTCCTTCGCGGCGGCCGCACACCGCTCGCGGTCATGGGTGCGTCGTTTGGGCTCGGTGCACTTCTGTTGCTTCCCGTGGCGCTCGTCGGCGATACCTCATGGCTGAGCTCGTCGAGCGGAGTTGCGCTCGCCGTCTATCTCGGGTTGGTGCCGACGGCGCTGGCGTATGTCCTCTTTGCGCGCGGCTTGCGCCGGCTCTCGGCAGCGGAGGTGACAACCCTCGTGCTCGCTGAACCTCTCGTCGCGGTTGCGCTCGGAGCGATCGTGCTCGACGAGCGGGTGGGGCTCACGGGAGGCCTCGGCGTGCTTTTGGTCGTCGGCGGGCTGGCGGTGTTGGCTGCGCCGCTCAGCCGACGACGCCCTCGGGCGATCGATGAGGTAGCGACATGAGCGAGCGCCGAGAGCTGCCGCGAGTTTCTGTCGTGGACGAGCTGGCCGCCGCGCTTCGCATGCGCATTCTCGACGGTGACCTCGAGGCAGGTGAGCCGCTGCGCGAGCTCGAGCTCAGCACGGAGTACAGCGTGTCTCGCCACACGCTGCGAGCAGCGCTTCGGGCGCTGGCCGCTGACGGGCTCGTCAGCGTCCAGCCGAACCGCGGGGCACGCGTCGCGGCGCTGGACTCGAGCGACCTCAACGCCCTCTTCGAGCTGCGGATGGCTCTCGAGCTCGAGGCGGCTCATCTTGCGCTGGAACGCAACAACGGCGAGTTGCCGGAAAGCGTTCACCGTGCACTTGCCCACCTGACCGCCACCTGCCGCCGGTCACGGCCGCCGTGGAGGATGGTGGCCGACGCGCATGCGGGTCTCCACGGTGCGATCGTGGCGGCATCTGCCAGCCCGCGGCTCGAGGCCGCCTACGCAACACTCGCCGGCGAGCTGGCGCTCTTTCTCGTGCAGCTGCGCCCGACATGGTCACTCGAGCGCATGATCGAGCACCACGAGGAGCTCATTTCCGAGCTCACGCGCAACGGGCCATCGATCCTGCGACGCCATCTGGCCGAGGGGCTCGACGCAGTGGCGACGGGCGCCAGGAGGTAATGTCGCGCTCGTGCGGGAGCGCTTCGACGCCGTCTACACCGCGGCACTCGCCGACATCCTCGACGAACGAGGCCTTCGGAAACAGGTGCTTCCGTCGACGATCCGTCCACTCGCAATCGGGACGCGACTCGCAGGCCCCGCGTTCACCGTGCGCGGCGAGGCAGCCGAGCAGGCCGACTGGGACGTCTCTATCCGCCGAACGCTCGCAATGCTCGGAAGCGTCCCCGCCGGTCACGTCGCCGTGTATCAGTGCAACCACGACCGCTCGGCCCACTTCGGCGAGCTCTCGGCGACGGCGCTGCTCGCCCGAGGAGTGGCTGGCTGCGTCATTGATGGCGGTTGCCGTGACATCCGCTTCATTCTCGACGAGGGCTTTCCCGTGTTCGTACGCCAACTGACACCCGAGGACTGCACCTGGCGATGGTCCGTGACGGAGACCCAGGCGACGATCGAGATAGGCGGGGTGGTGATCGAGCCGGGCGACTGGGTGGTCGGGGACGACGACGGGGTCGTGGTCGTCCCAGCGGGAATCGCAGCCGACGTGCTCGCCGAGGCAGAGCGCAAGGCCGGAACGGAGAACGAGATCCGCGCCGCGGTGCGCGCCGGCGCAACGCCGCTCGCCGCCTACGAGCAGTTCGGCACGTTCTGAGCTGACCTCAGGCGCCCCAGCCAGGCTCGCGGCCGGCGGCGCCGAGCGTCTCAAGGACCACCTCGATGAGACGATTCGACGAGAGGACGTGCTCGCGGGCGAGCGTCCGGGCGGCCAGCGCGCTCCCAACCCCGATCGCCTGCCGAATGGCGCGGTGCTGGAGGTCGTTCTTCGCGTAGAGCTCATCGAGCTCTGCCCTGGCGCTCCAGACGCGGTCGCCGATAAAGGTACGCCGGGCGCCCTTGGCGATCCGCTCGACGAGGGGCAGCTCGGCGACGCGATAGATCACGTCGTGAAACGCGTAGTTCGCCTGCATCCACTCCACGAAGAGTCGCGCGTCACGACCCTCGCCGCTTCGAGCTTGCTCGCGTAACTCCAGTGTGATCTCCGAGAAGCGTCGCTCGATCGCGTCCATCTCGGCGAGGTCTTCAGGCCGCATGCGGGGAGTTGCCACCTCCGTCGCCAACGCCTCGAGCTCAGCGCGAACGAGAAACGCCTCGCGGAGCTCGTGGGGCGAAATCGAACGGACACGGACACCACGATTCGGCTCGAACGTGACCAGCCCAAGGGCTGCGAGCCGACGGAGCGCCTCGCGTACCGGCGTCCGACTTACGACGAACCGCTCGGAGAGCTGCTCCTGTCGCAGCACCGTCCCCGGTTCGATCGCTCCCCCGACGATCTCGTCCTCAAGGATCCGCGCGATGTCGTCTGCCTTGGTCGAGAGCGTCGTCATCGAACCCAAGTCTACGCCGGTGCCCGAAATGAGACCCAATCGAATCCTGAAATAGATGTTTGGGATCCGAAAGTATCTATTATTGCCTCTTGCAGGGCTCAATTTCTTCATCTAGGATCCGATAACTGTCATTTTGGATCCGAAACGAGGTCATGATGCGTTATACCCCCGAGGTCACCCGCCCCTACTCCACCGCCGATGTCGCGCGACTTCGCGGCTCAGTGACAGTGGAGCACTCGCTGGCGCGACTCGGGGCCGAGCGGCTACGGACGCTCCTGGCACAGGAGGAATGGGTGCCGGCCCTCGGCGCAATGACCGGAGGACAAGCGGTGCAAATGATCCGCGCTGGCCTCAAGGCGATCTACCTCTCGGGCTGGCAGGTTGCCGCGGATGCCAACCTCGGCGGCGGCACCTATCCCGACCAGAGCCTGTACCCGGCGAACTCGGGCCCCGCGCTCGCGCGACGGCTGAACGCAGCACTGATGCGCGCCGATCAGATTGCGCACGCCGAAGGAGACAATGAGGCGTACTGGATGGCGCCGATCATCGCCGACGCCGAGGCTGGATTTGGAGGACCGCTCAACGCGTACGAGATCATGAAGTCGTACATCGAGGCGGGTGCAGCAGCTGTCCACTTCGAGGATCAACTGTCGTCCGAGAAGAAGTGCGGCCACCTCGGCGGCAAGGTGCTGATTCCGACCAGCCAGTTCGTGCGCACGCTCGTCGCGGCACGCCTCGCAGCCGATGTGCTCGATGTCCCAACTTTGATCGTCGCACGCACCGACGCGCTCTCGGCGTCTCTCCTCACGAGCGACATCGACGAGGCTGACCAGGAGTTCTTGACAGGCGAGCGGACACCCGAGGGCTTCTTCCGCGTCCGCGACGGAATCGACGCCGCCATTGCACGCGGCCTCGCGTACGCCCCGTACGCCGACCTCGTGTGGTGTGAGACGTCAACCCCAGACATGGTTGAGGCCGCACAGTTCGCCGCTGCGATCCACGATCAGTATCCCGACCGGCTCCTCGCCTACAACTGCTCGCCCTCATTCAACTGGAGCAAGCAGCTCAGCGAGACCGAGATCGCCAGCTTCCAGCGCGATCTGGCGGCAATGGGATACAGGTTCCAGTTCATTACCCTCGCGGGGTTCCACTCGCTCAACCTTTCGATGTTCGAGCTCGCCCGCGGGTACCGCGACGATGCAATGACGGCGTACGTGACGCTCCAGGAACGCGAGTTCGCGCTCGAGGAGAGCGGGTACACGGCGACACGGCATCAGCGCGAGGTGGGTGCCGGGTACTTCGACCAGATCATGCAGACCGTCTCCGGTGGAGCTGCGTCAACGCTCGCGTTGCACGGCTCAACCGAGGAGGAGCAATTTACAACCGAGAGGAGTGCAGCATGAGTGCCACCCAGACCCGAGCGAGGCAGACCCGGGAGCGGCCGATCGCTCCGGCTCCCTCGGCGCCACAGCGGTCGGAGCCGATTGTGACCTGGGCCGAGATCGCAGAATGCACCTGCCCGGAACACTGCGACCGCGATCACGAGCAGGACTAGATTGGCGACAGATGCGACACTAGGGGCGTGCTGACCAACGATGTCCTCACAGCGGAGGCGGTGTCGTTTCTGACCGACCTCCAGCGCACGTTCGGCGACCGGCGGGACGCGCTGCTTGCTGCACGGGTTACGCGAGTCGCACGGATCGCCGACGGCGAACTGCCGGACTTTCTACCGGCCACCGAGCCCGTACGGTCGGCGGACTGGCGCGTGAGCGCGTGCCCCACCGAGATCGCCGATCGCCGGGTCGAGATCACGGGCCCGGTTGATCGCAAGATGGTCATCAACGCGCTCAACTCGGGCGCCAAGGTCTTCATGGCCGACTTCGAGGATGCGAACGCGCCCACGTGGGAGAACTGCATCGAGGGGCAGCGGAATCTCACCGACGCGCTCGACCGAGTCATCTCACTCGACACCGGGGCAAAGAGCTACGCGTTGAACGACGACGTGGCCGTCCTCTTCGTCCGCCCGCGTGGCTGGCATCTCGAGGAGCGTCACTTCACCGTCGACGATGCACCTATCTCCGCGAGCCTCTTCGACTTCGGCCTCTACTTCTTCCGCAACCATGGGCGCAACGGGCGCTATTTCTACCTCCCAAAGCTCGAGTCACACCTCGAGGCGCGCCTCTGGAACGACGTCTTCAGCTGGGCCGAGGAACGCCTGGGCGTCGAGCACGGCACGATCAAAGCCACTGTTCTCATCGAGACGATCCTTGCCGCGTTCGAGATGGATGAGATCCTCTACGAGCTCCGCGACCACTCGGCGGGGCTGAACGCGGGCCGGTGGGACTACATCTTCAGCGTGATCAAGAAGCTGGGCCACCGTCCCGAATTCGTTCTACCCGACCGTGCGGCGGTGACGATGGCGGTGCCGTTCATGCGCGCCTACTGCGAGCTGCTCGTCAAGACCTGCCACCGTCGCGGCGCTCACGCAATGGGCGGCATGGCAGCGTTCATCCCGTCACGCCGAGACGCCGAGGTGAATGCGATTGCACTTGCGAAGGTGCGCGAGGATAAGGAACGTGAGGCGGGTCAGGGATTCGACGGCACCTGGGTAGCGCACCCGGACCTCGTCCCCGTCGCGCTCGAAGCGTTCGACGCCGTGCTCGGCGAGCGGCCCAACCAGCTCGAGCGCCAGGGAGACACGAACACCAGCACGGCTGATCTCCTCAGCATCGCAGCGACCCCCGGCAGCATCACGGAAGACGGACTGCGAAGCAACGTCTCGGTTGGAATCCAGTACCTCGCGAGCTGGCTCCACGGCTCGGGCGCAGTTGCGATCAACAACCTCATGGAGGACGCCGCGACCGCCGAGATCTCGCGCTCACAGATCTGGCAGTGGCTCAGGCATGGGCGTATCGACGCGGCCGACGTGAAGCGGGTAACCCAGGAGGAGATGGACACGCTCGGCCCGGACTTCGAAGAAGCGCGTGCGCTCTTCGAGCGCATCGCGACGCAGCCGGACTACGTCGAGTTTCTTACGTTGCCCGCTTACGACC
>JANNQQ010000387.1:0-3932 GCA_031400835.1 Actinomycetes bacterium
GGTATGTGGTGGTCGACGAGGCGCACGTCTACCGCGGCGTGTTCGGCTCGCATGTCGGGAATGTCCTTCGACGGCTGCGACGCCTCGCGTCGGCATACGACGCGTCTCCGCAGTTTCTCCTCGCCTCGGCGACGATCCAGAATCCCGGCGAACTGGGCCGCGCGCTAACGGGGCTCGACATGGTGGTCGTCGAGACGGACACCGCCCCACAACCAGGCCGCGAGATCGTGCTCTGGAACCCCATCGTCACCGACCCCGAGCTCGGGACACGCGCAAGCGCGCTCGGGGACGCTTCGCGGCTCATGGCCGGGCTCGTCGGCGCGGGACTACGCACCATCTGCTTCGCGAAGAGCCGCAAGGCAGCCGAGCTCATCCACCGCTTTACGGCCGAGCGCCTTGACCGGGAGACGGCTTCACGAATCGCGCCCTATCGCGCCGGCTACACGCCCGAGCAGCGCCGCGAGATCGAGCGACGCCTGGCCGACGGCGATCTTCTTGGCGTCTCGACAACCGACGCGCTCGAGCTGGGGATCGACATTGGCGAGCTCGACTGCGCGATTTCGGTCGGATTCCCGGGAACGGTCGCGTCGCTGCGCCAGCAATGGGGTCGAGCAGGACGCACAGGGCGTGGTCTTGCCGTTCTGATTGCGAGCGAGGACGGACTCGACCAGTTCTTCATGCGTGAGCCAGACGCTCTCCTGGGCCGGCGGGTGGAGGCCGCCATCCTCGACCCCGCCAGCCCACGGATCCTCGACCCACACCTGCTTGCGGCAGCGTTCGAAGGGCCCATTGCGCCGGCCGATGCGGGCACCCTCGGGCCCGAGGCACTCATACGTGCGCCCTTCCTCACTGAGCTCGTGGCTACCCCGGCCGGTTACGTGTGGAAGGGAAGGGACTACCCCGCGGCGCGAATCTCACTCCGTTCCGGGGATCCCGCCGCGGTAACCGTTGTCGACGAGGGCACGGGTGGGGTGCTCGGAACCGTCGAGCAGGAGCGGGCGCCCTCGACGGTGCACGACGGCGCGGTGTATCTCCATCTGGGTGAGCAGTACCTCGTCACGCGGCTCGACCTGGACGCAGCCCGCGCGCTCGTGCGACCGGTGACAGTCGAGTGGTACACGCAGGTCAAGAAGGAGACCGTCACCACGATTGACGAAACGCTCCGTACCGCCGACATCTGCGGCCTCGAGTTGCATTTTGGCCGGATCTCGGTCACCGAGCAGGTGGTCGCATACCAACGCAAGGCGATCGCTGACGGAGGGACGATCGACGTGACCCAACTCGATCTCCCTCCAAACACGTTTGAGACGGAGGGAATCTGGTTTTCTCCTTCGTCCGCGCTTCTCGCCGGGCTCGACACGATGCCGACTCTTCTGTCGACGTTGCATGCCGCCGAGCATTCGCTGATCTCGATGCTGCCGCTGTGGGCGATGTGCGACCGGTGGGATATCGGTGGGCTGTCGACAAACGTGCATCCCCAAACCGGGATGCCGACGATCTTCGTCTACGAGGGGCACGCGGGCGGCGTTGGCCTGACCGAGCGCGGCTTCGAGAACTTCGAGGGGTGGTCGCGGGATACATCCCGGATGCTCGCGGGTTGTCCGTGTGCCATGGGGTGCCCTTCGTGCGTGCAGAGCCCAAAGTGCGGCAATCTCAACGAGCTGCTCGACAAGCGTGGGGCACTCGTGCTGCTAGAACGCATGGTCTCAATCGGATAGGTGGTGTACCCGCAGTGCGTCGGTGCGCCCGATCGGGTTGCTGTCGAAACAGCGAACTCCTGATCGTCGTCATGGTGGAATCTCTCCAAGAGGCAAAGGAGGAAGGGTGCAGTTCATCGCATTGATCCACAACGATGAGGCGTCGTGGCAGGAGCTGTCGGACGACGAGCGGTCGGAGGTCTATGCCGGCTACACGACCCTCTCAAAGGAAGCAAGCGAGGCCGGCGTCATGGTCGACGGTAGTGAGCTGGCGCCCGTGAGCGCGGCAACCACTGTCCGCGTGAGGGACGCGCAGACGCTCGTCACGGACGGGCCGTACGCCGAGATCAAAGAGGCCCTCGGCGGATACTTCATCTTCGAGTGCCCTTCGATAGACGACGCAGTGGACTGGGCGGCGAGGATCCCCGCGGCGGCTCAGGGAGCCATCGAGGTTCGCCCGGTGCACGTCGAGACGGAGGAGTCAGCATGAAGTACGCACTGCTCATCTACAGCGACCAGACCGCATGGTCGGAGCTCACCGATGACGAGGCTGCCGCAGCTCGAGCCGCGTCCATGCCGCGATGGTTCACGCTCTTCGAGGAGATGGCGAAGGTCGATCCTGACGTCTCAGGGAAGGAGCTCGCGGCGGCCACCGAGGCCAAGATCGTGCAGGTACGGAACGGCGAGCGGCTCGTAACCGACGGCCCCTTCCCAGGAGTAAAGGAACAGATCGGCGGGATATTCGTCACGGAGCTACCTGACCTCGACGAGGCAATCCGCATCGCAGCGCTGGTGCCGGCCGCCGACTACGGCGCGGTGGAGATAAGGCCACTCGTCGTGCGTTGACAGACCTCGCAGGTGTCTATCGCGAAGAGTGGGGACGCTCCGTCGCTATGCTCGCACGCGTCCTCGGCGATCTCGAACTGGCCGAGGACGCGGTGCAGGACGCATTCACGCTCGCATTCGAGCGGTGGCCCGTCGACGGGGTGCCTCGTAACCCAGGCGGGTGGATTGTCACCACAGCGCGAAACCGCGCCATCGATCGCCTACGGCGCGACCAGACATTTCGACGGAAAGCCGCGATGCTCGCACGACTCAACGAGCTCCCGTCCGAGGAGGATGACGTGGACACGATCCCCGACGAGCGGCTAGCTCTGACCTTTACGTGTTGCCACCCGGCGCTGTCGCTCGAGGCGCAGATTGCACTGACGCTGCGCGAGGTGGGAGGTCTCACAACGCCCGAGATAGCCCGTGCCTTCCTGTTGCCGGAGCCCACCCTCGCCCAACGGCTCGTCCGCGCGAAACGTCGAATCCGCGAGACCGGGATCCCGTTTCGGGTGCCACCTGCGGAGCTCCTGCCCGACCGGCTCCCGAGCGTCCTGCGGGTGATCTATCTCGTCTTCAATGAGGGATACGCGGCGACCTCCGGCGAAAGCGCCGTTCGCCATGAGCTCTGCGGGGAGGCGATCCGGCTTGCCAAGCTTCTCTGCCTCCTCATGCCCGACGAGTCAGAGGCATTCGGGCTGCTGTCGCTGCTGCTGCTGAACGACTCGCGCCGCAACGCGCGCGTCGACGCGGCGGGCGACATCGTGCTGCTCGCCGACCAGGATCGCGCACTCTGGGACAGAGTCGCAATCGCCGACGGCGTTCGGTTTCTCAATCGGGCGGCGGGACTTGGTCGGGCGGGGCCGTACCAACTGCAGGCCGTGATCGCGGCGGGACACGCGCAGGACGCGGACGCGCAGTCGATAGTGCTTGCCTATGAGGCGCTCACGGAGCTTGATCCCTCTCCGGTCGTGCGCTTGAACCTTGCCGTTGCTATCGGCCTCGCGGGTGATCCCGAGCAGGCCCTCCGGTTGATCGACGAGATCGCGGGGCTTGATGGCTATCACTACCGCGACGCGGCCCGTGGAGAGCTTCTTCGTCGAGTAGGTCGCGGAGAAGAGGCGAGCACAGCGTACGAGTGCGCGCTGGCGCTCACGGAAAATGAGGCAGAGCGACGTTTCTACCTGGGGCGCATTCGGGAGCTTGACGCAGGACAGCTACACCCGAGAACCAAGCCTCTCGATGGTTGATCACCTAGCCTCAGGACACAGACTTCAGCGCGGCTGATATCCCCCGCCTGGTCCAGTATTATCTGAAACGCTACTGCCTGCAATACGGAAAGACCATAACTCAGGTGGACGACCAGACCCTCGGCCGCTTCATGAATTACGACTGGCCGGGTAATTTGAC
>JANNQQ010000388.1:0-16811 GCA_031400835.1 Actinomycetes bacterium
CGGAACGGGCCATAGAAGGCCGAGGCGTACTTTGCGGCATACGAGACGATTGGCGCCTCGGGCAACGCTGCCCGGATTGCGGCCACACGACCGTCCATCATGTCGCTGGGTGCGACGACGTCGGCCCCAGCAGCAACATGGCTTGCCGCGGTACGCGCAAGCAGCTCCACCGTCTCATCGTTCACAACCTCGCCGTCGCGGAAGACACCGCAGTGGCCGTGGGTCGTGTACTCGCACAGGCACACGTCCGTGATGAGGGTCAGCTCGGGAAGCTCCGCACGCAGCGCACGCAACGCGCGCTGGACTATGCCGTCCTCGTGCCAGGCACCGGTGCCGACCTCGTCTTTCTCTTCGGGGATCCCAAAGAGAAGGACGGAGCGGATGCCGAGCTGGGTGAGCTCGGACGCCTCCGTGACCACCATGTCAACCGACCGCTGCGCGATCGCCGGGAGTCCCTGCACCTCATTCACCAGACCCTCGCCCGGGCAGGCGAACAGAGGCGCGACCAAATCGTCGAGGCTCAGGCGCGTCTCGCGGACGAGGGAGCGCAACGCCTCGGTTCGGCGAAGGCGACGCAGGCGGGTGGAAGGGAAGCTCACAGCGCCGCCAAGCGTAACGTCAGCGGTTCGCCGAGCGACATCTATGGGTGAGGCGGTGGCGTTGTCGCAGGCGAGGCAACATCAGCCCCGACGGTGACTCCTCCATCGCCGTCCCACGGCTCTAGCTCGACGCGCTCGCGGAAGAACTCCCAGATCGCTCGAGAGGCGGCCATCGTCGGCAAGGCGACGAGCACCCCGGGGATCCCGTACAGCTCCGCGCCAGCGAGCAGACCGAAGATGACAAGCAGCGGGTGAAGCCGAAGCGCATTCGCCATCACGTTCGGCACCACGATGTGCCCTTCGACCTGGTAGATGAACACGAAGAGGAGGGCCACCCAGACGAACCCGACCGGGTCGACCACGAGCGCGTAGATCGCCGGTGGAACGGCCGAGAGCCAGGGTCCGATGTAGGGGACAACCTCCACAAGCGCAGTCCACACACCGAACAGCAGCGCATAGTGGTCGGCACCGTCGACCAGCCCGGTCGTGCCGAGCAGCCACATGCCGATGCCTGCGCTCAGGCCGATGACGGTCGAGAGAATCACCTGGCCCTTGACGTAACCCCACAGCGCTCGCTCGATCCTCTGGGTGAGCGGAAACCCTGCGTGCGGGGGGAACCGCTCGTCGATCGACGCCTCAAGCCTTGGCATGTCGAGGAGCATGTAGATCGAGATCACCACGATGAGGATGATCACGAACAGCAGGATCATCGCGCTGAGTGCTGCCCCCTGGGCGAACACAAGCGCGTCCTGCACGTACCCCGACAGCTCCCCGGCACTGAGATCCGACAGGAGGTTGTCGAACTGCTTCTGGATCTCGAGCCCTTCAAGCCCGTGATCGTTGAGCCACCCCTGGAGGCGATCGATATCCTGCTCCGCTCCTGTCGGCCCTCCGCCGCTCGACTCCTCGGTGAGGTACGCATCGACCCGATCGGCAGCGGTTCGGCTCTGATCGACGACAACGCTCCCGAAGGCCACGAAGACGCCGATAACGGCGGTCGCAAACAGCAGGTACACGATGATGACGCCGAGCCCACGAGGGAGCCGGACGCGCGTGAGGTCACGGACGAGCGGGTTGAGCGTGAACGCGATCACCGACGCCGTGAGAAAGAGGAAGAGCACGTGCGCCAGCGTCTGGGCGAGGAGAAAGGCGAACAGCGCAATGACCGGCAGCCCCACAAGCTGGATCCACCGCGGCACTCTGATCGTCTGTTGCGGCCCTGTCATGACGCAATCGTAGTGCTGGTTCCCGGGAGCCCGGGGAACGAGCCAGCGGCGTCTACGTTCCGGTAGTGCGGTACCTTGACGCTGATGGCCTCGCCGCGCTCTCGGCAAGCCGCTCGCTTCCGCGCGCGCCAGCGCCGCGCCCAGTTGCGCGCGCGCCGTCTCGTTCTGCTCGCGCTTGTGGGGAGCCTCGTCGGTGTCACCCTCGTCCTCACCGCCTTCGGAGGCGGGTCACAGGGCACCGTGACAGCCCTCGAGCCCGAGAACCCGTCTCTTGGCGCGGGATCGATCAGGCCGCGACCAATCCTGCTCGCCACGGTCGGGAACCTCAGGATCCGTCTGCCCGTCCCCTCAGCCGCGGTCACTGCGATCGGTTACCACGGCGCGACAGACGGCGCGCTCGCGCTCCAGCCTGCCGGACGACAAGGGAACGAAGGTCTCCTTGCGCGCCTCTGGCGGAGGATCGCCGGCTCAGGGCGCACCCATCCGGTCTGGTACGCGCTCGACGGCGGCAACGGCACCGAGGTCCTTGACATAGGGATTCCGCCGGGCACGGACGTCTATGCCCCGGTCGACGGCTCCGTCGTTTCGATCAGTGACGTCGTCGTCGACGGACGAAGGATCGGCGCTCGCATCGACCTGCGTCCGTCGGCGGCGCCTTCAACGACGGTGTCCCTGCTGAATATCGAGCCTGATCCTTCACTCGCTGTCGGCTCGCCGGTGATTGCAGCCGTATCCAAGCTTGGGACCGGTGTGGACATCGCCTCGGTTGAGGAGCAGGCGCTTGCGAAGCACTCGACCGGCGATGGCAACAATGTCGCGATCTCGGTATACCCCTCGTCGAGCCTCGTACCCTAGAGGCGTATGCGGATTCTCTTCATCGGTGACGTGGTCGGTCGCCCCGGTCGCGACGCGATCGAAGGTCTACTCCCACGTCTGCGGGAGGAGCTCGAGGCCGACCTGTGCATCGTCAACGGCGAGAATGCTGCTGACGGGATCGGGATCACCCCACGCCTCGCCGATCGGATCCTCGCCGCCGGAGCGGACGCAATCACCCTGGGCAACCACACGTGGCGCCGACAGGAGATCGCCCCGTATCTCGCCGCAAGTACGCAGGTCATCCGTCCGGCGAACATGCCATCTGCAGCCCCCGGAAAGGGCCTGACGGTAGTCGAGACACGAAGCGGTGACCCCGTCGCAGTGATCAACCTCCTCGGCTCACTCTTCCTCGAGCCGGCGCGGAGCATGTGGGAGATCGTTGACGGGCTGGTCGACAAGGCACGCGAGAAGGCTGCGACGATCATCGTCGACATTCACGCGGAGGCGACAAGCGAAAAGGTTGGTCTTGCAACATGGCTCGACGGCCGCGTGACCGCTGTCCTCGGCACGCACACCCATGTCCAAACCTCGGACGCGCGCGTGCTACCTGGCGGCACTGCAGCGATGACCGACGTGGGGATGACGGGACCACACGACTCAGTGATCGGGGTCGTGAGCGAGCTTGCGATCCGCAGGATGCGCACGGGAATGCCTGTGCGGTTTGAGACGGCCACAGGGGGAGTCCGGCTCGAAGGGGCACTCGTTACATGCGATCCGAAGAGCGGCCGGGCCTCAGCGATCGAAGCCATCCGCGTCTCGCTGACGCGGTAGAGAGAGCACGAGCAGCGCAAACAGCGCAGCCAACGTGAGGTCGCGCGCAAGGACGAGCCACGACGCCAGCGGGTCGAACTCCTTCACGAGCAGCCAGTACCTCGCAGGGAACCACATCGCGGTCAGGGCCGCCGCAAGAACAAAGAGCGCTCCGGCGACCCGTCCTCGGAGACCACCAACCAGCGGGACGAGGAAGAGGAGCCACACGAGGTACTGCGGCGAGATGACCTTGCCGAAAGCGACGAACGCGACGACCGCCGCTACCGCGTACCGGACGAGCCGCTCCGGCGTGACCTCGCGGCGCACGAGGCACCACCCGATGGCGGCGAGGGCCCCAAGTTGCACAGCCGATGAGGCAACCGCAAGAGCTCCGGCGGCCGACCCGGTGAGGTTCTGTGAGCCGTGTCCCGACGACCAGCCAAGCTCCGTGTCGAACACGTCGTGCGCGACCAGCAGGAGGCCGCTGCCAAGACTCTCGATCTGCAGTGGACGGCTGAGTTGGTGGCCGATGCTCCAGGCGACGCCGTCGGGCGCGAGGAGTGCGAATGGGAGATACGCAAGCGCTGGAAGACAGATCGCCAGCCCAATGAGCCATCTGGCCTCCCTCCACCCGTGGCGGTGCACGACCCACGCCACGGCGACCGGGAGTACGACAACCGGGTAGAGCTTCACCGCGATCGCAATACCGAGCACCGCACCTGCGAGCCGCGGCTGCCCCCGTAGCAGCGCGAGGAGCGCGCCGGTGGTGAGCGCAGCAGGGACGAGGTCGAACCGGGCGAGGAGGATCGCTCCGAGCAGAAGCGGCGAGAGCGCGAGGGCCACGAGCACGGGGAGGCGATCACGCCGCGAACGACCAAGGCTCACGAGCGCTCTGTCAGTGAGCAGCACCCCCCCTGCGCCAACAAGCGCAAGCAGCGCAGCAAGAACGAGCGTGTACCCGGTGCGACCCTCGGTCACAAGCGCGGGAAGGACGAAGACGGGGAGCGCCCCCGGTGGATACTCGACGTCGAAGTCTCGGTAGGGCACGTCACCGTGGGTCATCCGTTCGCCATAGGCGTGGTAGAGGCCAACGTCGGTGATCTGGCGGCCGCTTGCGTCCCACGCCCAGGCCGTCGCGCACGCGAGAACGACGAACACCAGGGCTGAGAGCGCTGCGGGCTTCAAGCGCGGGCCGCGGTGCGATCGCGCGGCAGGACAAGCGCAAGCACGACAAACGGCAGCACCCACGGGAGATAGAGGTAGAACCAGTGCGTCAGCGAGAGCTGTACTCCGATGAGGATCGCGGCACTCAGGGCTGCGAGCTCGAGCGGCCCCTTGCGTGCAGGAAGCATGGCGGCTACTCCGGCAAGGACGATGGTCAGACCCTGGACGATGCGCTGGCCGAGCGCGAGGTCGGGAATTCCATCCGCGTTGTACTGCCCCCATCCCCAGATTGAGAAAGGTGACTCCCGACCCACCTGGAAGACGATTGTGCGATCCCAGAAGGTTCGGAGCGCGTCACCGAGATCAGGCTCGAACAGCAGAATCGAAAAGGCGAGCGCTGTAGCCCCTGCGAACGCCAAAACGAACGTGCGTCGCTCGCTGCGGCGGCGTCGCACCGGACGGTGGTCGCCGGGATACGTCAGCCAGAGCGGCACGAGCAGAAGCGAGGCGAACTTCGTCCACCCGGCCAGGGCAACGCTCACCCCGCGCGCGCCGGGAGAGGCTGCGAACAGGAGTCCGACAACTAACAGAGCCGGCATGAGCGCATCGTTGGTGTTGGCGAGCAGCGTGTACGCCGTGAACGGGTACGCCGCCCACGCAAACACAAGCGTTGCAGCACAGCGCGCACCGCCGAGCCGCCGACCGGCGAGCGCAAGGGCAAGGAGCACGAGGAGGTCGAGCGCGATCGAGGTGGCATGTGCAGCAGGCAAGGAGTCCCACTTTCCCGACCAGCCGAACACGGCCACCGCGGGCACGTAGACGAGGTAGGCGACGGGGCCGTACGTGTCACCGCGCGGGTTCGAGGCCTCACAGCGCCCGTTTGCCTGGATCCGCAGGCGGACATCACCGTTCGCATCCGCTGGGCCGCACGCCTTGAGCGACCCCGCCTGCGGCATGTGGCCGTACGGCGATTGGCGGTCGAGAATCCTGTCTCCTCCGATGACGCCCGCGTAGCCGACGTCGATGACCGACCGTTGTGTCTGGACGTTGAGCCCTAGCCGAAGGCCCACGAGGAAGAGGGTTGCCGCAAGAAGGAGCCAGACGGGCCACACGGGCCGCGAAGTCCGCGGAGGGCGCGAGCCGAAGCCGATCCACATCATGCGGGCGAGGAGATAGAGAAGCGGTGGGACGGCAAGCGCCGCGCTCGTGAACACCTCGCCCCGGTTGAAGAACGCGAGTGAGACCCCAAACGACAGCAGCACAAGGAGATCGAGATTCCTTATCGACAGCAACCGTCGAAGGTCAGCGAGTCCAAGGAAGAACACGGCGGAGAGCGCAAGCCACACCGGCCACGAGGTGAGCGTCCGGCCACCAAACGCCCCGGGACGACCACGCGCCATCTTCCACGCGACCTGCGGCCCGGTCCACGCATTGCGCACGACGCCACCACGGTCTTCGACCTCGGCAAGCACGATCTGTCCTGCCTCGCCCGACCAGACCTTGACGTCCCACACGCGGCCCTTCGCGTCGAACACGGCGGCAGTGGTGGGTTTTGGCGGGTAGCGGTCGAGCCACGCGGCGACCTTCGGGTTCGCGAGCGCGAGCCGCGTTACCTCGGCCGCCGTCCTCCGCGCCGGAAGCTCGTCGGAAGCGCCCGCGTGCGCCGCTGGCACGCCGATCGCAAGCGCGAGCGCGGCGCAGGTGAGCAGAGCCACGCGTCGCTTCAGCGACGCCTGAACGACCACAGCTTGTTGCCGACGAAGTTCACGGGGGTGACGAGGACAATCGCAATCGCCTGTGCTGGCTGCTCGCCAAGACCGACGAGACGGACGAGCAGGGCCAGGACTATGAGGTTCGCGACGAGCGCCAATGACGACACGACAAGGAAGCGCGCACCCTGGACGACAACTCCACCTCTATCCGAGCGGAAGGTCCAGATTCGGTTCCAGGCGTAGTTGTTCGTGGCTGCAACGACGAATGACCCGACCGCGGCCGGTGCGTAGTGCAGGCCGGCGGAACGCAGGAGAAGGGTGTAGACGACGAGGTTGACCGCGTACCCACTCGCACCGACGACGCAGAACTTTATGAGCTGCTCCCAATTCGCGCGACGGCGCAACGCGAGACCAACACGGCCACGACCGTCGTCCGCGGCGATCACCCCAGGGTCATCCACGGGGATCGAGGTTACCCTGAGTGACCGGACCGACACCGAAATGGGCAAGGATCGTCGGGGCGATATCGATGATCCGTCGGGGAAGCGTGTCGAGCCCAACCGCGATCATCGGCACCTCCGAATCGCCCGTGAGCAACGAGCCGTGCGAGCCGCCCCCGCTGTGGTGCTTGCCACCGAGGTCGGCGAACTCCCATCCCTCCGCCGCCGACAACAGCACGTCACCCGCGTTTGGGCAGTGGAGCGCCGCCCACGCACGCTCGACACCGTCGGGATGATCGAGAATGCTGGCATCACCGTCGATCACCTTGCCCGCCGCCAGACGCAGATCCTCGCCGTCCCGACGGGCAACCGCTTCGTCACCTTCGAGAAAGAGACAGACGTCGACGGCTTGGTTGCCATCGAGCAACTGCGCGAGTGAGCGCGCAGAAGGCGCCGTCGCCTCGAGACGGTAGATCCCGGCCGCCCGGTTCGACGAGGCAACGAGCGTCTCCGGGGTGTGCCCGAAGGTCTCACCGAGCCGCTCTACGCTCGAGACCGGTGTCTGCCCATGGTCGGCGGCAATGATCACGGCGTACCGCTCGAGAAAGAGCTCGAGCCCGCCGGCCGCGCTCACGAGATCCCCAATCGCCGAGTCGCATCGCGCGAGCACCTCATACGCACTGTCAGGCCCTGCTGCGTGAGAGGCGTAGTCGTAGTCGGAGAGGTAGAAGAGGAGGAAGTCGAACCCGTCTCGCGTGACGAGCCACCGCGCGGCGGCGGTTGCATACTGGTCGATCGTGCCAGCCGGACGATTGCGCCACGACAGTGGGGCACCCGTGCGCGCGCTTTCGAAGAGGTTGTAGAAGAAGAAGTGCTCAGGCCCGTTCACCGTTCCAAGGGGCGGGAGTATCGACCTGTGCGGTGTCCTGCCGCGATAGGCCATGAAGTTGACGGCCGCCGTGGTGAGCCCTGCATCGGCGAGCGCCTCGAACACGGTGACCGCGCGGAGGCCGAGATGCTCCGCATTGAGCCCGATGAGCGTGTCGCGCAACGTCTGGCCGATTCCGGCCGCGCGTGCCGCGCCGAAGGACGAGCCGTACTCGACGATTCGCTTCTCACCTCGGTGCCACCACACGAGGTGTGGGATCTCGTGCACGTCCCCGTGGGCACCGGTGGCAATCGACGAAAGGCACACAGGTGTCAGCGACGGAAAGGTCGAGATTGCGCGGCCGTACTCCCCATGCGCGGTGAGCGCCTCGAGCGTCGGGACTGTGCCTGCCGAGACCGCCCCTTCGAGCATCGACGGCGTCAACCCGTCGATGACGACGAGGATGAGCTTCTTCACCCGGTTACTTCGCGAGTGTGCGAAGTCCGCCATGGCGCTCGGGTTCCGAGCGCGTGCGGCGGTATGCGACGACCGGAAGGACGACGGCGAGGACAAAGCCGACGAGCGGGATGAGCGACGCGGTCGCGATCACCATCGCCGCGCACACGAGCAGAAACGCCGTCGGGCCAATCGTGGCGCCGCGACGAAGCGCGCCGCGAACGATCGTCCCGGCGGAAACGGCACCGATGATGCCTCCTGCCAGGCCGCCAGGGAGACCGAGCCAGCCACGTACGAGTAGCCCCGCGACGACTCCTACGCCGAGCGCACCAATGATCGATGCGAGGCGACCATGCCTCCATCCGGCCAGAACCCCAGCCAGCAGCACACCCGCCGCTAGCCCCAGCCCAAGGGACATGCCGATCGTGTAGAGGTCGTCCACAGCGCAAGTGTAACGCTGCGATGAGAGCCTCTAGATCAGGACGGTCACGGCATCGCGCTCGGCTTCAAGCGTCGCCGTTTGCACGTCGCCGAGATCCTCGCCGTCGACCTGGAGTGGAAGCGGCCGGTCGCAGCGGATCTCGACCCGGTCGAGGTCGTGTCCGCGCAGGTGCGCGCGTCCACGACCAAGCGCCCACCAGCCAATGATCGGCGCGAACCTGACACGCTCGGGCGCGACGAGATCGATTCCCCCTTCGAAGGTCGCTCGCGGTGCGGGGCGCAGCCCGATACGTCCCGCATAGGTGTACGGGTCGCAGTTGGCTGCAATCACGAATGCCGCGCGACCGATGCCGACGAGCTCCATCGTCGGCTTGAGGTGGAACCGGTGCGCTGCGAGTGTCCGGAGCCCTTCACGCGTAAAGGCGGCGTCACCTGGCCGGCGCCCGTCCGGCCGCCGTCCGAGCCGGTCGACGCGCCGGACAAGTTCAGCGTCGATCCCCAAACCGGCGCCGAACCCGAAGCGGCGATCATCGACCCGTCCGAGTGAGATGCGCCGGGTTCGCCCGCGAGCGACCGCCGCAGCGGCAGCAACGGGATCGCGCGACAGACCAAGCGCGCGGGGAAGGACGCTCGTCCCACCTCCTGGAATGAACCCAACCGGGGTTGAGCCATCGATGCCGTTCAGCACCTCGTTGAAGGTGCCGTCACCCGAGAAGACGTAGATCGCGTCCACCCCGGGGCACAGCTCGCGCGCGAGCGTGGTGGCATCTCCCTGACCACGTGTCTGCACGGTCGTCAGCCCAGCAGGAAGCTGCGCCTCCACCGCGGCGACACGTTCCTCAGTGACCCTCGTCGCGTACGGATTCACGATCAGAACATGGGCCACGGACCGAGCCTAGATGATTGATCGCGCGCCCTACCCGCTCGAGTGTCTCCTCAACGACGGCATCATCGTGGGCGGTCGAGACGAACCACCTGCCCAGCCCGTAACGGTGGGCGTAGATCCCATGATGCTCGAGCGCATCGCACAGCAACGCGTAGCGGCCATCGTCCTGGAGCAGCGCCGCCTCTCGGGAGGTTCTCGGCTCGCGCTCGGGCCGCCCGCCGGTGAACGGCTGCAGCATCGATCCGATCCGCCGGACGTGCCCGGTGAGCCCTGCCGCCTCAAGCCTTTCCTCGATCCCGTCGGCGAGCAGCGCCGAGCGCCGCTCGAGATCGTCGTACAACTCCGGCTGAGCGGAGATCCGCTCGAGCACCGCCGCCGCGGCGGCGAGCGCTACGGGCGACCCGGTGTAGGTGCCGCCGTGAACGACGCGGTTCTCGGCCTCGACGCGCATCACCTCCTTGCTCCCGCCAAACGCCGCAAGAGCGAAGCCTCCGCCGATGATCTTGCCGAGCACCGTGACGTCCGGAGTGACTCCAAACCGCTGTTGCGCACCACCCGCTGCCAGCCTGAATCCGGTCATCACCTCATCGAAGGCGACCAGTCCGCCCGCACCGCGCACTGCGTTGCAGAGGTGGTCGAGGTAGCCGGGCGCAGGCTCCACGAGCCCGCCCGACCCGGGAACGATCTCGCAGAGCGAGCCCGCGAGACGGTCGCCAACCTCTTCGATCGCCGTCTCGAGCGCCCCGGGGTCGTTCCATGGAACAACGCGAAGCGCCTGAACCGCGCTACGCGGGACACCCGCTGAGACAGGGCGCGCCCCGTCGGGACCGGCCGTCGCAGCGACCGGGTCAGCCCAGCCGTGGTAATGACCCTCGAAGACAAGGATGACGTCGCGACCGGTTGCGCCGCGAAGCAGCCGCAACGTCGCCTGGGTCGCCTCGGTTCCCGAGTTCGCGTAACGGAGTTGCTCGATCCCGGGGACGAGCGACGCAACCAGCTCACCGACTATCCCGTAGAGCCGATGCGGGAAGGCAATGTGCGCTCCGAGCCGCGCGACCGTCTCCTCAACCGCCTCCCATACGAAGGCCGGATTGTGTCCGAAGAGGTTGACGCCATAGCCGCCGCAGTAGTCGAGGTAGACGTTTCCGTCGACATCCCAGATCCGCGGCCCTTCGGCACGTTCAACTACGACCGGATCGCCGCTGCGCAGACGGGCGTAGCTCGACTCTCCACCCGCCACGGTGCGGGCAATCTCAGCGAAGATGCGCGAGCTCTCCGGGCGACGGGGTTTCGTCACCGGAGGAGGAATCCCTCACCAAGCGGATCGTGGGGGTCAAGCGTGAAGGACGATACCCCGGTGCGGTAGGCGCTTCCCTCGACCTCCGTGATCACCGCCCGACGCCCGGCAACATCGGCGTCACCCACGACGCGAGCCGTGAACTCAGAGCCCACAATCGAGAGGTGCCGTAGTCGATCGCCTCGCCGCAAGCGACCTTCGTTATCGAGGAGCGCGAGTCGTGCCGACGTGCCCGAGCCACACGGCGAACGGTCGACCTCGCCGTCGGCAAACACCGTGACATTGCGCTGCGTGAGCGGGTCGTCGCCTTCGTTTTGCCAGAAGATCACCCCGTAGATATCGCAAAGCTCCGGCTCCAGCGGGTGGACGAAGGCACGAGCTGCTTCGAGGTCGCGCTTAACTTGCCGACCCAGCTCGATCAGGCGCGGGAGCTCGCCCGGCTCGACGCGCTCCTGAAGTGAGGCGTAGAACGCGCCTCCGAACGCAACGTCGACCACGCGGCCTGCCGCCTCGAGCCCTCGCGCCTCGACGAATGAGGGCACGTTGCGAAACCGCACCGAGACAACGCGTCCGCCCTTGACGAGGGCGACGGTCTCGACTCTGCCGGACGGCACGTCCACGACGATGCGGTTCTCGCCCTCTACTCGCGGCACCACACCTTCGTCGAGCGCCCACGTGACCAGTGCGATCGTCCCATGACCACACGCCGTTGAGTAGCCCGCGTTGTGAAAGAACACGACCCCAAGGTCGGCGCCGTCGTCGTTCGCTGCAACGACGTGGCAGCCGTACATGTCGGCGTGGCCGCGTGGCTCGAAGATGACGAGCCTCCGCACGGCGTCGAGTTGGTCAAGCGCGAAGCGGCGCTTCTCAAGAATCGTTGCGCCCTCGAGCGGGGGCACCCCCGCGGTGAGGATGCGAAACGGCTCCCCACCCGTGTGGTAGTCGGTCGCGTCGACGCGCAGGATCAAGTGTCCTTGAACGTCGGGTACCGCTTGGTCAGGAGGAAGACGTAGGCGTTCGTCTGCGCGATGTACCGGATGCAGAACGTGAGAATGTCTCGCAGCGATTTGTCCAGTCGCCCGGTGAACAACGCTGCGAACCAGGCGATGACCGCGATCGTGTACAGCACGATCTGAAGCAGATACACAACCACCAGCGCGGGGATCGCCAGCAACAGCCTGAAGAAGATCCGAAGCCTCCCCTGTTTGGCTGGCGGCGCGATCTCCAGATCAATCGGATACGGCAGGTTGCCGGTGAATCCGGGAAACGGATTCGCAGCGATCGTGAGGTACGCCGTGAGGTGCGTGTTGTACCGCGTGTAGGCGGCGAGGAAGCGATGGAAAGATCCCGGAATCCGCCCCAGGACGACGCCAACCACCCACGCGACCACAAGCGCAAGCGCGGCGACAATGCCGAAGAGATACATCCAGAAGAAGTGCGGGACCGCAAGCGGGAGCCGCAGAAAGACGGTGAGTCGGCTGCGCTTGAGATCGTCGGTGACGACGAGTTGAATCGGGTGCCGCTCCGCCGCGGGCTCCCGAGCGGTCGGCTCAGACGTGTCCGAGGGCGGCACGATCTCCACCTCGTGTCCAAACGTGTCTGGCTCGGGCACATCTGGCGTCACGTCACTCACCTGTGAACCTCCCTGGTCGTTTCTCAATGAACGCAGCAACACCTTCGGCGAAGTCTCGGGTCTCGACCGCCCGCTGCTGAAGCTGCGACTCGAGCGCGAGTTGCGACTCGAGGTCGCCTGTGACGGCATGGTCGAAGAGCCGCTTGGTAGCGGCGACGGCCGCCGTCGGACGCGCGGCCCATTCGGCCGCCAGCTCTGCCACGCGAACGGCGAATGCAACGTCTGCGACAACCTCCGAGACGAGCCCCCACTCGAGCGCCTCGGCGGCAGAGAGGCGCCGATTTGAGCACATCCACTCGAACGCGCGAGCACCTCCGAGCTGTTGTCGCAAGAACCAAGTGCCACCCGCGTCGGGCACGAGTCCGATGGCAATGAAGCCAGGAACGAGGCCCGCGCTCTCCGCAGCGACACGCACATCACAGGCCATTGCCAGCGAAAGCCCTGCGCCTGCCGCGACGCCGTTGAGCGCGCAGATGACAGGCTTCTCGAGAGCACGGATCCGGCGGACCACAGGGTGGTAGGTCTCCTCAAGCGCGTCCGAGATCGAACCGGAAAGCTCACCGAACTCGTGGAGATCCTGCCCGGCGCAGAACCCCTTGCCGGCCCCGGTAACCACGACGCACCTGACCGATGGATCGGCCGCCTCGTCGAGCGCCGCGCGCAGTTCGGCCTGCAGCGACCGCGTCAGCGCGTTGAAGACCTGCGGTCGGTTGAGTGTGATCGTGAGCACGCCACCTTCGCGCCCTATCAACACCTCGTCGGCCATCGGCGGAGCCTATCTCCCCCGGATGGTTGATCGGTAATTGGGTGCGTTCGGGGGCGTTCACGACCAAGCAGCGTGTTGTGGTCGTCTGCGACTCGTACCGGTGCTGTACGTGTCGTAGGCGAACGCGACGCGATGCGCCGTGTCGTGGGCGTGATCCGGACGTGCCGGAATTACCGATCAACCATCTCAACCCGCTCCCCTGCAATCGTTCGTAGCCTTGTCGACCAGGAGAATGACAGCGTGACGAACCAGAGACCCAGCGGCGTAGAGGATGCGTGCACGCGATGACGCTTGATCGAACGCTCACGATCTCCGCTGCGCCGCGGACGTTTGCGCAGGCGGCCGATGAGAATCTCGATGCCGTGTACGGCTACCTCCTCTACATGGCTCGCAACCACGAGACGGCCGAGGACCTCGTCGGAGCGACCTTCGAAAAGGCGTTGCGCCTCTGGCCCCGGTTCGACAGCGCGCGAGGCTCCGCGAGAACCTGGCTGCTTGGAATCGCACGGACGACTGCGCTCGACTGGTTTCGCTCAGAGTCACGCCGGAGAAGGCGCGAGGAGATCGCCGCCACACCCGAACGTGTCGATGAGACCTTTGTCGAAGGGCTCTCCCCCGAGCTTGAGGCAGCAGTCGCCTCGCTCACAACGGGTGAGCGTGAGGTCGTTGCCCTGCGAATCGTGCTTGAGCTCGACTCCGAGACGACCGCACGATTGCTCGGACTTAGCCCCACTGCAGTCTCGACCCGGCTCAGCCGGGCCCTGAAGCGACTCGAAGAAAGGGTGAACCAGGATGAACTCCGCTGACATCGTGAGAGAGCTGCAGGGCACCCGCCCGGTCGCTTCCGACGCGCTCCGACTTCGGATCCGCACGCTTGAGCCCTCGCCAACCCGCTCTCGCGGCCGCCTCCTTGCGGGGCTAAAGCTGCCGCAGCTGGGACGCCGGCGCGGACTTCTCGTTGCCCTTCCCGCAGCCGCGCTCATCGCGGTCGCCGCGGCCGGGATCACCGGCGCGCTCGAAGACGGACCCCGGGCCGGGCAGCTGGACGCATCACGCACGGAAAAGACCGCGGCACCTCCCGTTGACACGGACGGATCCGACCTCGGGAGCGGCGCGGTCACGGAGGATGCGATCGCCCAGGCAACACTCGCCCCTGGCACGAGCGCCGCAGGCACCGCGCCGACGCCTGCAACTGGTCGCGCGGAGCGCTACGCAGCACAGCTCACTCTCGAGGTTGCCGACCCCGATGCTGTCTCGGCTGGAACGCAGCGCGCACTGCGCATCACGCGCGATCTCGGCGGCTACATCGTGAGCGCGCAGGTGTCGAGCGGCGACACCGGATACGCCTCGTTGACCCTCCGTGTCCCGCACGCCCGTGCGCAGGAAGCGATCACGCGCCTCACGCAGCTCGGCACGATTCTGTCGCAGAACGTGCAGGTTGAGGATCTCCAGAGCTCCCTCGACGCCCTTACCGCACGGATCACGCAGCTCCGGTCGCAGCTCGCGTCGATCAACGCCCGTCTACTGACGGACGACGTCGACGCGGTCGAGCGTGCCACGCTGCAGGCTCGCCGGAACGCGATCCGCGAGGAGCTCACGGCGGCCACTCGTGGCAAGGTCGCCACGACGACCGAAGCGCGAAGCGCAACGCTCCAGCTTGAGCTTCGCACGCCCGAGAGCTCGAACGTCGTCCCGATTCCATCGGCATTCGATCGCGCGATTGACCGCGCTCTCGAGATCCTCGCCTGGGAGGGCATCGCGGTTCTCATGGCGACGCTCGTGCTCGGACCGATCGGACTTGTCGGGCTTCTCGCCTGGTTCGGGCGTCGGTCCGCTCGCCGTCGGTCGGACGCCCGGCTGCTCGAGGCTTAGACGCTCGCGTCGAGGACGCCGCGTACCCTCTCGGCGAGAACCGCGGGGGTAAACGGCTTCTGAAGAAGCTCTACGGTCTGGGCGAGTGCGCCGTACCCAGCCACCGCGGTCTCGTTGTACCCCGAGATGAACAACACCGCGAGACCCGGGTGATGGCCGCGCAACCGCGTCGCAAGCTCCGGGCCGCTCATGCCGGGCATGACAACGTCGGAGACGAGAAGGTCGTATCCGGTCGCGGGACAGTCCCTGAGCGCTTGAATCGCAGAGGCCGACGCAGTGACCTCATAGCCTTCGAGCTCGAGGACGCGCTGTACGAGATCTCGAACAAGCTCCTCATCCTCGACGAGGAGAACACGCTCACCGCCAACGCCCGAACCTGGCCGGCTCGTCGGCTCATCCGGCTCTGTCACGGCCGGGTGGGCAACGGAAGGAAGGTGGATACCGAACGTTGTCCCCTGGCCGACCTGACTGTCGAACTCGACGAAGCCTCCGCTCTGGGCGACGATGCCATAGACCGTCGAGAGCCCCAGCCCCGACCCCTTACCCATCTCCTTGGTCGTGAAGAACGGTTCAAAGACGCGCGCGCACACGGCTTCGCTCATCCCCGAGCCAGTGTCTGAGACCGTCAGCGACGTGTACGGCCGGCTTCCAGTGCCCGCCCGGTCGAGCTCCGTGGTACTCGTGATGATCTCGATTGAGCCGCCGCCAGGCATTGCGTCGCGGGCGTTCGAGACCAGATTGACGAGCACCTGATCCAACTGAGTCGGGTCGGCCTCGACCGAGTGAACGTCGGCACCGAGACGTGTCCTAACCTCGATTCCCTCGCCGGCAAGCCGGCAAAGCAACGGCTCGATCGACGCCACAACCGTGTTCAGATCAAGGACTCGGGGCTCGAGCACCTGACGCCGGCCGAACGCGAGCAGCTGGCGGGTGAGCGAGCTAGCGCGCTTGGCAGCGTCGACGATCGGTATGAGGTTTGCCGCTCTGGGATCGTCAACGCCCAGATCCTCCAGGGCCAGCAGAGCCTGCCCGTGGATCGCTGTCAGCAGGTTGTTGAAGTCGTGCGCGACACCGCCGGCGAGCTTGCCGATCGCGTCTAGCTGCTCTCGTTGACGAAGCTCAAGATCCTGGGTACGAAGTAGCTCCGCGGCCCGCTTACGTTCGGTGATGTCGGACAGGATGCTCAACATCGCCACGACCTCGCCGCTATCGTCGCGTAGCGCCGACGCCGAGATCTCAACATCCACGCGCGTTCCATCTTTGCGCTGACGAACGAGCTCCAAGTCGGTCCATTCCTCGCCACGGAAGCCCCGCTCGATGAACTCGAGCATTTCCACCTTCGCGTCCTCTTGCACCTGAGGCATGAACGTTCCAATCGCCTCCAGCTCAGTCCACCCGAAGATGCGTTCCGCGGCGGGATTCCAGCTGAGGACATTCCCTTGACGATCCCACGTCACCACTGCAAGCGGCGAGGCGTCGACCAACGACTGCATGTTTCGCGTCGCCGCGCCGAGACGGCTCTCAACCGACCGTTGCGCGGTTACGTCGAGAAGGAGTCCCTGCAGGAGTAGCGATCCGTCCTCACGCTCGATGAGGCTGGCGCGCTCTTGCATCCAGACCCGCTCACCGTCTCGCCGCGTGACACTGAACTCGACCACAAAGGGACGGGTATCCCGCTCCTCGACCAGCTGGGCTTCGAACGCGAAGAGGTCGTCGAGATCCTCGCCGCCGACGAGCTCACGCAGAGGCGCGGGATGCGACTGCCACTCCTCCGGTGTAAAGCCCAAGATGTCCTCGATCTGCGGGCTTACGTAGAGCCATGCCC
>JANNQQ010000389.1:0-2544 GCA_031400835.1 Actinomycetes bacterium
ATCGTGGGCTGCAGGGTCAAAAACGAAGCGACCCTCGGGCGTTATGAGTTCCGTCCCGCGCAGAAAGGGAGGCTCACTCCGGAGGGTAAGCGCCGCGCAGAACGACTCCGGCCAGAGGTGCTGATGAAAGTCGATGGTCACGAGATGACCCTAGATGCCAGCCAACGCGCCCGAGCGTACGAGCTCGACGAGCGGCTCGAGGTCCGGGAGCGCATCGCCTTCGCGCATGAACGGAACCACAAGGCGGACAGCTCGGAGCGCGGCACTCGTCCCGACGCCCAGCTCCGCGCCCCTGAGCTCGCAGGCCTGGGCGGCAAAGAGCAACTCGACAGCGACGATCCGAGCACCGAGCTCGCACATCTCAGCGAGGCGCCGCGCCGCGAGCGGCGCCATCGACATTCGATCCTCGATCCCCTCGGCCTGCGTCGTCGAGACCACCTCGAAGGACACAGGATGGGCGAGTAGTCGCGCCTCCGCGGTGAGCGCCTGGATCGCGATACCGTGCTCGCTGAGCGCGCTTTCGGCCAGCCCGGCCCGCTCACCAAGCCCCTCCGGCAAACCGGTAACGCTCGTCTGAAGAAGCTTCAGCGCTCGCTCGCAGGCGCTGGTCAACGCCGGCGCCAACGCGAGCCGGGCGATATCGAGTGCTGCAGCGAGCGGGAGCGCCTCGAAGTTTCCGACCGAGACGATGGTTCCATTCTCGGGGATGACGAGCGGGTTTGACTGGGCGCCGTTGAGCTCGAGGGCCACCTGCTCACGCGCAAAGCCGAGGGCATCGCGTGCGGCTCCGTGCACCTGAGGGAGCGTTCGAAAAGACAGTGGATCCTGAAGCGCCCCCAGCACAGATGCCCCTCCGACGAGGAGGCGATCGAGTCGTGTGAGCGTTACGCCAAGACCCGGCGACAGTCGAACCCGAGCTATCGCTGGATCGAGCACGGTGCGATTCGCGGGTAGTGCCTCGAAGTCGAGAGCGCCAGCGACGTCAAGCGCATCGAGCAAGAGCAGCGCATCGTGCATCGCGAGCGCGCCCCAACCGGTAGCAAACGCGTTCTGGTTCACAAGCGCGATCGCTTCTCCCTGGGCGAGCGGCACCTCACCGACAAGTGCGACCGCAAGCTCCGCCATCGCAGCGAGGTCGCTTTCGCCGATCGAGCCTCTGCTCCGGAGTTCTGGAAGCTGGTCGGCGTTCAACGCCTCGACCGCGAGGTGCGCGAGCACGGGGCGGGCAGCAGTCGTTCCTTGTGCGAGCGCGTTTGCAAGGCGCAGGGTCGTGGCGCGGACGACGTCTGAAGGCGCAGGAGGACCGTGCCCGATCAGGTGCTGTTTGAGCACTATGCGGTCGTGGTCCGGAGCGGCGATCGCCGCCGTCTTGCGCACACCAAGCCCGGTCGTCACCCCGTAGGCGGCCCCACCGTCGGCAATCAGTCCGTCAGCGATCCTGCGCGCCGCCTCCATGCGTTCCACTGCGCCAGGTGCGAGCGACACCTCCTCGCGACCGCGTGCGACGCGGATGACCTCGTCGAGCGTCAGGTCCCACCCGGTAAGGACAATGGTCATGCGCGCATCATCCCCGACCACGAACTGCGCCCGCCAGTGTGGCGACGAGCACGGTCCCCGCAGCCACGAGCACGATCGTGCCGCCCGGCGGAGCATCTCCGTAGTACGCACCCGTCAGTCCGACCATCACTGCCCCGAAACCGATCGCCATTGCAAGACCCAAGGTCGAACGCATGCTCCACGCAATCCGCTGGGCAGCGATGACGGGTAGGACCATGAGCGCCGCAATGAGCAGGATGCCGACGATTCTCATCGAGATCGCGATGGTGAGCGCCGCAAGCACCGCGACGGTCACGTTCATGAGGCCAACGCGCACGCCGACCACACGGCTGCCCTCCGGGTCGAGCACCGACCCGATGAGCCCGCGGTACAGAAGCGCGATCGTCGCGAGACCGGCTATCCCGAGCGACAGCACGACCCAGAGATCGCTCCAGGTCACCGTGAGGATCGACCCGAACAGAAACTGGAAAAGGTTGACGTTGAGTTGATCCGCACTCGAGATGAGGACAACACCGAGCGCAATGCCGGTGTAAAAGACAAGTGCGAGCGCCTGGTCACCTCCCGTACCGCCCCGGCCTCGCAACCACTCGATCGCGAGCGCGCCAACGAGCGCAAAGACGAGTGCGGTGAGCACCGGCGAAACATCAAGCAGGTACCCGGCTGCCACTCCCGCGAAGGCGACATGGCCGAGGCCGTCGCCTACGAGCGACGCCTGTCGCTCGACAAGAAAGAATCCAACCGCCGGCGCGAGCAGACCGACCACGGCGCCAACAGCAAAGGCGATCTGCATGAACTCGAGGCGGAACATCAGTGGTGGTGGTGATGGTCGTGGGATGGGTCGTGCCAGACCGCCGGGAGCTCGTCGGGAGTGCCATCGAACGTGATCCCACCGCGAACGAGAACGAGCCGCGAAACCACGTGCTCGACGGCACCGAACTCGTGCGAGACATAGAGGATCGTCACCCCGAGCTCGTCCCGCAGCTCCCG
>JANNQQ010000390.1:0-4462 GCA_031400835.1 Actinomycetes bacterium
CCCCATGCTCCTATGCCAGGGCGATCGCGAAGCAACTCGTGAAGACGCCCTTCAAGGGTGAGGCCGGAACGAAGCTCAAGAGCCCGACGGGCTGGGCCTGCCTGCCGGGCGGCGGCAGCGGAAACATCAGCAGCAGAGGAACCTCGGGATCGTGCTCCAAGGGCTCGAAGCAGTTCGGCTGGGGCCCCGCAACGCAGTAGCTTCTGTTCAGACTTTTGGTCTGCACTGAGGGACGCGCGCGACCCTCAGTGCAGACTGAACTCTGGACTTGGAGGCAGTCCCGCCTCAGGCAGAAAGGCCTTTGCGCGGCGCCGAATCCACCGGCGACCACTCGATCGTGCGATGAGTCGCGTCGCAAAACGGCTTGTTCGCGGAGTGGCCGCAACGGCACAGCACGACCGCCGACCCGGGCGGAAGCTCAAACTCGCGGCCCTCGGAATCGATGACGGTGATCGACCCCGTCACCTTCAGGGGGCCATTCTCGCGTACGTCGATTCTCACGTCCGCCACGAGACGACTGTAGTGCAGCCTCTAGACTCGCCGCAGAGTGCCCCTGCGAATCTGCCTCGTCACGCCCCACCTCTGGTCGCAGGCCCACGACGCGAACGAGCACGTTGACGGAGTTGCGCGCGCGCTTCGGCGGCGCGGCCACGACGTTGTCATCCTTGCGCCCTCGGCCCGTGCACGCGACCTTCAGGCCGGGCGGCGCGCCCTCCAGAAGGGTGAGCTCCAAGGTGTTGTCACGATCGCGCCCTCACTCCCACTCTCGTCACGCAGCTCGATGCCGATTCCTGTTGGCGTGCGCGCGAGCGTCGCGACGGCACTGCATCGCGGTGCCTTCGACGTGGTGCATGGGATCGACCCCGGCGTCCCCGGGCTCTCCTACGTGGCGCTCCTCGAAGCCAAGACGACGACCGCTGCGACGTTCCTTGATCCCGAGCGACTCTCGCACCCTCAACGTCGGAATCTCCGCGACCGGCTGCTTGGGCGCATCGACACACTGATCGCGCCGAGCGAGCTGGTCGCCGCGAGGTCAGCCGAGCGGTTTCCAGGGACGTACGTGATCGTGCCCGAGGGTGTCGATGAGCCCACGCTTGGCGTGACGAAGCAACGCACGATCGTTGTGGAGACGAGCGCAAGCGGGATACCTGTCGTCCGCGCGGTCTTGCGCGCGCTCTCGGAGCTTCCCGACTGGAACGCCGTAGTCCTGCGCACGGCGAAGCTCGCGGCACGCCCCGCAATCCCCGGCGGTCTCCGACGGCGCGTGCACCTACGGACTGCCGAGACCGCTGCGGCGCGCGGCGAGATTCTCCGGTCGGCCGCGATAGTCGTGCCCGCTCCAGGTGGCTCGACCCGGCTCCGGCTCGAGGCCGCAAGCCTCGGGTGCGCAATCGCAGAGCCGCCTGGGCTCGCAGGGCAGCCCGAGCTCGCAGCCGCCGCCGTGCTCCGCCTCGCTGAGAATGACGAAACACGAGAGATCGAGGCAGCCCGAACCAGCGCCGGCATCGATATCGCGTCCTTCGACGATGTTGCCGCGCAGCTTGAGTCGCTGTACGGAGAGGCGGCGGGACGCAAACGGCCGCAACGCCCCCGCGCGACCGACCCATTCGCCGACCGCGATTGGATCGTCGCCGATCTCCACATGCACACCTACTGGTCGAGTGACTGCTCGACCGACGTCGACGCACTTCTCGACCAGGCCGAGAGCGTGGGACTCGGCGCGATCGCGATCACCGACCACAACGTCTTCGGTGGCGCGCTCGAGGCGGTCGAGAAGGCACAGGGTCGCGACCTCATCGTGATTCCAGGCGAGGAGGTCAAGACCGACAACCAGGGAGAGGTGATCGGCCTCTTCCTCCAGGAGGAGATCCCGCGGGGAATGACGTTCGCCGACACTGTCGCCGCGATTCGTGAGCAGGAAGGACTCGTCTACATTCCGCACCCGTTCGATCGGATGCACGCGATCCCATCTCCCGCCACGCTCCATCACCACCTCCCCGAGATCGACGTGCTCGAGGTCTACAACGCCCGCCTGTTGTTCGACGGCTACAACGACGAAGCGTTGCGGTTTTCACGGAAGTACGGGCTGCTCGCAGGTGCCGGATCGGATGCACATGTCCTCCAGGGCGTCGGCACGGGAGTCCTCCGAATGCGCCGATTTGAGGGGCCCGAGGAGTTTCTCCTCTCGCTCCGTACCGCCGAAGTGCTTCGGCGGCCGAAGTCCCTGGCATTGCTTCAATCGCTGAAGTGGGTTGCGCAGGTCAAGGAGAAGGTCCGATAAAGGAGAAGGTGACACGGCTTCCGTGTCTGCCGTGCCGACCGACGAAATCTACGAGCGCTACGAGAAGAGGGCCATAGCCGAGATCAATGAACTCGGCCATGAGCTCCTCGCCCTCGGTGACGCGCTCCACGTGCCGGTCCTTGGCTCCGGTCATCCTCTCGGTGACATTTTTCTCCTCAAGTTCACTCCCGCCCACACGGAGATCGCCGAAGGGGTCGCGTTCTTCGGCCGCACGGGACAGGCGGTCCTCAAGTCGCTCCAACGCCTTGCCGTCGACCCGCTCGCGATCTACGGCACGAACTGCCTCAAGTTCGGCACCGAGGACGTCGAAGACGCGCGGCGCTGGCTCACGCGCGAGCTCCACATTGTTCAGCCGAAGGTGCTCGTTACGATGGGCGAGCAGTCGGTCGAGTTTGTGAACTCGCTCGAGTTCCCGCTGTCGGACAAGGTTGATCCGACACGCGAGGGCGAGCTTCAACGGTTTACACCGACGATCGGTGCTCTGGTCACGCCGGACATCGACACGTCGTTGGACGAGCAGGAGCCGAAGAACCGCTTCTGGAACGCTTTCCGAGCGCTTGGCCCCTGGTGGGCCGAGCTCCCTCCGTACTAGAGATGACGTCCCTCGGTCGCCGATCGGCCGCGCTCGGTGGGCTCCTCGGGGCGCTTGCGCTATGGGAGTCGTTCGCGTACCAACTCCCCGAGGTCGCCCACCGCTGGGACGTCGCGCTGGTAACGGTCGTGCTCCTACCCGCGACGTTCGCGTGCGCATGGCTCGCGCTCCCGCTTGGCCGCCTCCGCCTTGCACTCCCACTCGCACTTGCCCTGGGCGCCCTCGCGGTGCTTCTTCACCTCGTCGGCGCAGCTGGGCCGTTCAACGTCATCAAGCTCCTGGCGCTGATCCTCGCGGGACTATGGTTTCTGCGGCTGTTCGAGA
The DNA here is from genome assembly GCA_031400835.1 of Actinomycetes bacterium. Lineage (GTDB taxonomy): Bacteria > Actinomycetota > Thermoleophilia > Gaiellales > Gaiellaceae > Gaiella. Next base: position 3,219 of record JANNQQ010000390.1, read on the forward strand.
CGCTTTCATGGGTCGTTCTCGTCGCCGCGATCATTCCCCTGGTCGACATCCTCTCCGTCTACCGCGGGCCGACGAAGGTCGTCATCGAAGAGAAGCCCGGGCTCTTCGATCAGATTTCGATCGCATTCGCGCTGCCGGGTGAGCACTCGTCGGCCAACCTCGGGCCGCCCGACGTGTTCTTCTTCGCGCTCTTCCTTGCCGCAGCCGACCGTTTCGGGTTGCGGGTCGGAGCAACCTGGGTCGGAATGACGGCCATGCTCTCACTTGCGCTCGCGTCGATCTACGCGTTCGACCTCGACGGTCTGCCCGCCTTACCGGCGATTTGCATCGGCTTCCTCGTTCCAAACGCGGATCTCCTGGCGCGCCAGGCGCGGGACTGGCACGCCAGCCGAAACACGACATAGAGGCCTGATTGGGTTGAGGGTGCGGTTGGGGCGTGTCTGGTCTAGTGAGCGCGTTCGGCGTGGCGCCGGTAAGGCCTCGAGGCAGCGGAGAGAGCGGGCGACGGTTTCGCCACCCGCTCTTACCGCCTGGGCCAGCAGGCCCGGTCTTGCTCGGCTAGCTGGCGCCGCAGTTCTCTGCTGTCCACGCCGTGATATTCGCCGACGCGGCCTGGATCTCGGCGCTATCGATCGACCCGAGAACCTCCTGGAGTTTCGCCAGTGTCTCTGCGTCCGGGACTGCTCCCGAGCTCACGTCGACACCTTCGAGTGCTTCGGCCAGCTGGCCGACGCTCTCTGAGAGCACCTCGAGGTCGCCCTTGATCTCGTCCGGCGCGTTAGCCACGAGCTCGTCGAACAGCTCGGACGTTGCGGAGATGTCGCCGCCACTACCGGCAGCACCCATCGCCTCGGCGACCTTCGAGCCGACCGATGCGAACTCGAGACAGTCCTCGGAAATGTCACCGATCGCGGCGGTGGTCTCTTCCTCCGTCGTCTCTTCCTCGGTTGTCTCCTCAGCTGTCGTCTCCTCGGCGGTCGTTTCGTCCGCCGTCGACTCCTCTACCTGGGTCTCGTCCGAGGTGCCGGACGCATCGTCGCCACCACAACCGGCGACGGCAAATGCGAGCACCCCAAGAGCGAGCACTGCAAATCTGCGGTACTTCACGGATCTCCTCCTCGTCATGGTCGACCGCCCAGACAGGGCGGCACCGTTCCCTGCACCTAGACGATTGATTCCGAATTGGCGTGCTGCCGGGGAGTGTCCGCACCAAGCAGCGTGGTCGGCTCGATCAACGGGAAGGC
>JANNQQ010000391.1:0-7924 GCA_031400835.1 Actinomycetes bacterium
GTTGGTGGGCTCGTCGGCAGCATCGTTTCAGAGCGCAGACGCTACGAGGTGGCCGTCACCGCGCACAACGAGATGTCGCTCGAGCTGATCTGTACGGCTTCGTTCGAGGGGTATTTCACACGCCTCAACCCGGCCTGGACGGATGTGCTGGGCTGGGATCTGGACGAGCTCATGGCTCGTCCTTTGCTGGAATTCGTCCATGCCGACGACATCGGCAAGACGACGCCGATTCTGCGGAGAACGGCAGCGGGGCTACCCGTGAAACATTTCCAGAACCGCTACCGATGCCGTGACGGCAGCTATCGCTGGCTCGAGTGGACGTCTCGCTCGGACAAACGTACGAAGGAGTCGTACGCGGTTGCCCGTGACATCACCGTGCGAAAGGAAGCCGAAGAGGCGATCGCGTCATTCCACGAGGCGCTCGAACGGGCCGTCACGGAACGAACTGCGCAGCTTGAGGAGCGCACGAAAGAGCTCGACGAGTCACGCCGCGAGACACTGCGCCGTTTGGCTCTTGCTGCCGAGTATCGCGATGATGAGACGTACGAGCACACGGAGCGGGTCGGCCGCATGGCAGCAGACCTCGCGCGGCAACTCGACTTCTCCGCAGAGCAGGTGGCGCTCCTGCGCTGGGCCGCACCCTTGCACGACGTCGGCAAGCTCGCGCTTTCCGACTCGATCGTCCTCAAGCAGGGCGCGCTGGCACCGGAGGAGATGGAGCAGGTCAGGAAGCACCCCGAGAACGGTGCGCGCATCCTCGCCAACAGCAATTCGGACGTGCTCCAACTCGCCGAGCAGATCGCCCTCTGCCATCACGAATGGTGGAACGGAAGCGGCTATCCGCGCGGCCTCACAGGGGAGGAGATCCCGATGTGCGCCCGCATCGTGGCGGTCGCCGACGTCTACGACGCACTAACGCATTCCCGCCCCTATAAGCGGGCCTGGTCGGTCAAACGCGCGATCGATGAGGTGACCCGTCTCAGTGGTCGACAGTTCGACCCGACAATCGTGGCGGCGTTCCTCGAGCTCGAACGCCCCGAGGTGCAGCACGAGCACACCCGGGCGAGCGAGGACGCCGACCAGACGGCGGCGGACCTCGACCAGACACGCGCCGATTCTCGCCAGACGGCGTCGGATGCGGACCAGCTCGCGTCCGACGTTGATCAGGCCCTGGCCGATCAGGAGCAGCAGGTGTCCGACCGCGATCAGGCGGCTGTCTCCGATGTTCTCGGCGCCAGGTTGGCCCTGGCGCTCGAGGCGTGGCGCGCCGAGCGCGACGCGGCGACCGTTGGGCGCGATGTGCGACGTTGAAGCGCGATGCGGCGACCGTCGAGCGCGACGCGGCGACCGTCGAGCGCGATGCGGCGACCGTCGAGCGCGATGCGGCGACCGTCGGGCGCAACGCGGCCAGTCGGGAGCGCGACGCCACGGCAGCCGTCAGTTCGATGACCACGGTGGAGCGACTGGCGGAGGGCGACCCCGAGGCAGCGGTAGACCGCCAACACGCCGCCTCCGACCCCAGCTACGCCAGCTTGGATGAGCTGACCGGAGTCTTCGCGCGCGAAGCTGGCGAACTGGCGCTCGTCCGCGAGATCGATCGCGCACGCCGGTCGGGGCGGTCTCTCGTCCTCGCCGTGATCGACATCGACGCCCTCCAGGAGGTCAACGACAACCTGGGCCACGCCGCAGGAGATGCGCTCTTGCGTGACGTGCCAACGGCTATCACGTCGACGCTTCGCTCGTACGACGTCACCGTGCGCTGGGGTGGTGACGCGTTCGTCTGTGGCCTGTCCGACGTGACCCTCGCAGCGGCCTCAGACCGTATCGCCGAGATCCAGCAGGTTCTCGAGGCACGCCGCCCGCGAGCATCGGTCAGTGCTGGTCTCGCCGAGCTTGAAGAGACCGACACCCTCGAGTCCCTGATCGCTCGCGCGGACGCCGACCTCTATTGCTCGCGGCGCGGCGCTGCGTCGGAGGCGCGATAGTCCTCGACCGAGCCTCACTTACCTACGGGATAGGTTCGGGACTACCCCCGCCGCACGGTCGTGGCGTGCGAGAGTTACCGCACCTCGCTCGCTAGCACCTCACGCACGTGGTCGATATCGCGATGCAGCTGACGACGCTGAGCCTGACTCGGAACCGTTCGCGCTAGCCGGTTGTTCACCGGCGAGTGAGTAGCGGCGGGCGCGAAGGACTGCGGCCCGTGTTCGTAGTAGTGGAGCGTGCGAGGCTCGAACTCGCGACCCCCAGCTTGCAAAGCTGGTGCTCTCCCAACTGAGCTAACGCCCCGTACTAGCGTGATTGTAGATCGCGTTGCTGATGGAGTGGGAAGATCGTCCGGGGCCACGCTCCAGTCCAGACTTGAGTCTGCACTGTGGGAAGCGGGCTTCCAACCCATATAGACGTGGCCGCCAGTCCAGACTTCAGTCTGCACTGTGGGAAGCGGGCTTCCAACCCGTATAGACGTGACCGCGCTCCCGGTCCTCCAGTGCAGACTGAAGTCTGGACTGGAGGACCGGACTGCGGCTAGGGCGTCTGCTTACCGCGCTTGCCCTGCTGCTCGAGCTTGCGAACACCGCTCGAGAATCCGGCGGGTTGCGGCGAAGCCTTCTGGTGCTCGAGCCTGCGGAGTCGCGACTCGAGCTCGTGCATCTCGACGTTCGCACCCCAGCCTTCGGAGCGCTCGGCTACCTCACGCTCGCGCTCGGCGACGAGCCGTTCCCGGGCTGTGACCGCCTCGGTGTGCGCTGTGAGATCGTCGCGCGTGCGCTCGAACGCCTGCTCGGCTGCGCGTAGCTCGGCCAGGCGCGCCTCGATCTTGGCGGCCCGCGAGACATCCTGCTCCTCCTGCGTCGGCGGTAGCTCCGGGCGGGCCGCAACCACTTCGCGGAGCGCGGTGAGCTCGGCATTCGCCGCGGCGAGCTCTCGGGTTAGGGCGCGCTCGCGCTCTTCGAGCTCGGTGAGTCGGCGTTGCGTCGCGAGCACGTTCTCGTCCGTGTCTTCGTCGGGGTTCGCGCCGAGTCGCGCCGTCGACGCGGCAAGCGCTTCCTCGCGGGCAGCCAGCGCCCGCTCACGCTCGTTGAGCGCCCGGATCCGAGCTTCAACTTCAACGCTGCGACCGTTGCCACCGAGCGGTGGGAGAACGGCACCAGGCACGGGAGCACGGAGCTCGGAAGGTGCGGCAGAGGGTTGAGACATCGACGCTGAAGGGGCCTTCGAAATCGCCTCGCGTAGCTCAATCTCTCGCGCCCGCACCGCACCGACGCGCTCGGCGAGCTGGCGCTGCAACGCCGCGAGCGTCTCGCGCTGCTCGATGAGCGCAAGCCTTTCTGTCTCGACCGAATCGACTCCCCGTTTTCGCACCGGTGGAAGTCTACGGTGGCGGTCGCCCGATACCTGCAGCGGATGGAGCCCGCCGTGTGGGGCGGGTTCCAGAGCCGTGATGCGAAGGACGGCTAGGCGGCTCGTTCGAGGCGCTCTTCGGCCCGGGCGCGACGGACGATCTCCGGACGTTCGCCGAAGCGGATCCTGGCACGTTCCTGCCGAAGTTGGGCCCAGAGTGTCGCAAGCTGCGTGTCGAGCGCTTTGATCTGCGCCATCACCGCTTGGTCGCGACCGTCGGAAAGCGTGTTCCACAGTCCGACCCGTTGCTCGCTCAGCACATCGATCTCATCGTGGATCAGCGTCATGGTGTTCATACCCCCTACAACGCAGCACGGGCGCAACGGATTCCCACGGCCTTAGTCGTGTCGCGAGAAGAGAAAGATCGCCACCACCACCGCGCCGACGGCCAACGCGAACCAGGTGAGTAGCTCAAGCACGCTCATCCGTACCCAAGCTCGTCAAGGCGATCTTCGTCGAGCCCGAAGTAGTGGCCCAACTCGTGCAACACCGTGATGCGGATCTCCTCCCGGAGCTTTGCCGGATCGTCGAAGTCCTCCTCAAGTGGTAGCCGATAGATCGCGATCCGGTTTGGAAGCTCGCCGATGCCCGCCGATGCCCGGGACGCCGTCGGTGATTGGGAAGCCTTCGAAGAGGCCGTAGATGTCCGGGTCGTCAGGGTTGCGATCCTCGATGACAACCGCCACGTTGCGCAGACCCGCTGCAAGCTCCGCGGGAAGCTCGTCGAGCGCGGCGGCGACAATCTCGTGGAATTGCATCGCCAGGAGGGTAGTCCCAGACCAGTCCAGACTTCAGTCTGCACTGTGGGGTGTGGGGCTTCGTTGCGTCTTGGTGTGGTTTCGCTGTGCGCTTCCTCCAGTGCAGACTGAAGTCTGGACTGGAGGGTGTCATTCGTTAGCCCACGGATTCAGCGGCTGTCCGCCGCTGAATCCGTGGGCTAACGAATGACCAGGGCCATTATCGCCTTCTGCGTGTGGAGCCGGTTCTCAGCTTGATCCCACACGAGCGACTGTGGGCCGTAGAGCGCGTCGCTGGTGATCTCTTCCCCCTCGTGCGCAGGCAGGCAATGCATTGCGATCGCCTCGCGGCCGGCAATTGCGAGCAGCTCGCCGTCCAGCTTGAACCGTTCGAGGTCGAGGAGACGCTGCTCGCGCTCGTCGTCTTGCCCCATGCTCACCCAGACGTCCGTGTAGAGGACGTCGGCGCCCTCGCAAGCGCTCGTGGGATGGGAGGAGAGAGTGACGCTGCCGCCGTTGCGCTCGGCATCGGCGCGCGACGCGGCGACAACATCCTCGCGGGGCTCGTATCCCTCGGGGCAGGCGGCAGTGAAATGCATCCCGAACCTGCCGGCAATGCGCATGAGCGAGGCGCAGACGTTGTTGCCGTCGCCGAGATAGGTGAGCTTGATCCCGTCGAGCTTCCCAAAGCGCTCGCGGATCGTCATTGCGTCGGCGAGGGCTTGCAGTGGGTGGGCCTCCTCGGTGAGCGCATTGATCACCGGGATCGAGGCGTGTGCCGCGAACTCGTCGACCTCGGCCTGGTCGTACGTTCGGATCATGATTGCGCTGAGGAAGCGGGAGAGGACGAGCGCTGTATCGCGGGTGCTTTCGCCGCGCGAGAGCTGGAGGTCGGAGGCAGCGACGTAGAGCGCAAGACCGCCGAGCTCGGCGATGCCTACCTCAGAACTGATTCGCGTCCGTGTCGAGGGCTTCTTGAAGATCAGCCCTACCGTGCGCCCCGGGAGGACGCGGAGCTCCTTGCGGCGGGTCCGTTCAATCTTCAGCTCATCCGCGAGGTCGAGCGCGAGCGTTAGCTCCTCGCGCGACCAGTCGCCGATGCGTGTGAGGCTGCGGCCTTTCAGGGCTTCGGGGATACCTGCCACACGCCAGAGCCTACTCGTCGGGTAGAGCGGCTCGGCCGGGTGCTCGGCTGACTAAGCTCCCTGCATGTCACGCTTCTCGCAGGTCCTCAACGAGCAGGTCGCGTACGAGTTTGGCGCGTCGCAGCAGTACGTCGCGATCGCCGTCTACTACGACGCGCAGACGTTGCCGCAGCTCGCGGCGCACTTCTATCAGCAGGCGGTAGAGGAGCGAAACCACGCAATGATGATGGTGCAGTACCTCCTCGATGCGGATGAGGAGGTCATTATTCCGCCTGTCGCTGCGCCGCAGATTGCCTTCAGCGACATGGTCGCGCCGGTGCAGCTTGCGCTCGATCAGGAGAGGCGCGTCACTGCGCAGATCCAGCAGTTGGCAGTCACCGCCCGCGAAGCTGGCGAGCTTGTCGCCGAGCAGTTCATGCACTGGTTTCTTCAGGAGCAGCGTGAGGAGGTGTCGTCGATGTCGGCGCTCCTCACGGTTGTCGAGCGCTCGAAGGACAACATCATGTTGGTTGAGGACTACCTCGCTCGGGAGTCGGGTGGCGCAGAACCATTGGAGATGGGTGCGCCGCCGGCTGCAGGTGGGGCTCTCTAACCGGTGGAAACCTTCACCCTGCAGACCGAGCGGCCGAGCCAGCTGGTCGACATCACCCGTCAGGTGGCTACGGCGCTGTCTGCTGCCGGAGGAGCTGGCTCTGCGGCGCTCGTCTACGTGCCCCACACCACCGCGGGCGTCACGATAAACGAGCACGCCGACCCATTGGTTGCCCGCGATTTCGAGATGGCGCTCGAGCGGATCGTCCCCGGGGACTGGGGCTGGCAGCACATCGAGGAGGGCGAGGAGAATGCCCCGACCCATATCCGTGCGTCGTTCATGGGGCCTTCGGTACTGGTGCCGCTCGCCGACGACGGAACGATGGCACTTGGAACGTGGCAGGGGATCTTCTTCTGCGAGTTCGACGGCCCACGCGAGCGCTCCGTCCACGTGAGTGTTCTCGCCTGAGGGTGGCCTCGCCCGAGGCGAGACCACCTAAGGGCGAACCTGTGCCGATTCTGTGCCAATCGTTCCACGGCGGCCAGTTCGCCTGTCCACATCGGGGCTCTGGGGCGAAAGAACCCCCGGTAGGCTGCACCGATGGCCGCGCCTGTCCGTAAGGGGGAGGAGGTCGAGCTTCGCGTCGACTCGCTCGCCTACGGCGGCAACGGGGTAGCGCGACTCGACGGATTCGTCGTGTTCGTTCGCGGCGGGCTTCCTGGCGACCTCGTACGCGCCCGCGCGACAAGGGTGAAGCGCGGCTTCGCTGAGGCGACACGGACAGAGCTGCTCGAGCCCGGCCCGGATCGGGTCGAGGCGGAGTGCGCGCACTTCGGCACATGCGGGGGCTGCCGCTTCCAGGATTACGCATACGAGAGACAGGTCGAATCGAAGCACTCACAGGTGCGCGAGGCGCTCATTCGCCTGGGCGGCTACACCGATCCGCCCCTCGATCCGATTGTCCCGGCACGGTCGCAGTTCCGCTACCGGAACAAGCTCGAGTACTCCTTCGCCGATGGCCCCAACGGGGCCATGCTCGGCTTTCACCGTGCAGGACGCTGGGATGAGGTCGTTGACATCGACGAATGCCATCTCACGACCGACCTTGGCAATGGGATCCGCGAGGCCGTGAAGGCGTGGGCACGCACCGAGGGGCTCGAGCCGTACGATCAGAACACGCAGACCGGGTACCTCCGCCACCTCGTCGTCCGTGAGGGTCGCAACACTGGCGAGGCGCTCGTCATGCTCGTCACCGGCCCCGGGGAGAAGTTCGACCCCGACTTCCTGATCGAGACAGTGCGTCGGTTTCCCGAGGTGAAGTCAATCCACTGGGCTATCAACGACACAGTGGCCGAGGTCACGAACCTGCCTTCGAAGCTTCTCTGGGGGCAGGAGTGGATCGAGGAGGAGCTCCTCGGCCTGCGCTTCCGTGTCCGTCCGAACGCCTTTCTCCAGACCAACACCGAGATGGCCGAGACGCTGTATCAACTCGCGATCGACGCGGCAGGCCTGACGGGAAATGAGACCGTGTACGACCTCTACTGCGGCACAGGGACGATTGGGCTGAGCCTCGCGGCCAAGGCACTGACGGTCTGGGGGGTCGAGATCTCGGAGGAGGCTGTCGCTTGCGCGATCGAAAACGCGACGGCGAATGGCATCGCGAATGCCTCGTTCTTCGCAGGCAACGTTGGCCAGTCGATCGAGGAGCTTCGTGAGCGCTCGGGTCAGCCAGACGTTGTCGTCGTCGACCCACCGCGTGCGGGTCTCGCCGGTAAGGCGCTACGGCGGACAGGTGCGCTCGAAGCCCCACGCATCGTCTACGTGTCCTGCAACCCGACGACTCTCGCATCTGACCTCGCCGTGCTTCGCGATGAGTACGGCTACGAGCTAAAGCGCTGTACACCGGTTGACATGTTTCCCCATACACCGCACATCGAGTCGGTCAACCTGCTCGAACGCTCGGCCTGAGGGCCGGCTGCTGCCGCCGCAGCGCCTTCGCGGCGCTCAGACGTCATGATCACGGCGAAGTTGTAATGCTAAGGATTGCGCGCCGATTGGCCGATTACGATCGAGCAGGTTGACCGACTCGATGTGCGGTGTATGGGGAA
>JANNQQ010000392.1:0-3312 GCA_031400835.1 Actinomycetes bacterium
CACATGACGCTGCTGAAGCTGAAGCTCGGCCGCGTCCTCGATGGTGACAATGCGCTCGCTCTCGGGGATCGAGGCCGAAAGCGCGTTGAGCAATGTCGTCTTCCCTGTCCCGGTACCGCCGGAGATAAGGACGTTCAGCTCTCCCCTGACACACGCGTCGAGGAAGTGAACGGCCTTTTCCGTGAGCGAGCCAAACTCGGTGAGATCCGCCATGGTGTACGGATCGCGTGAGAACTTGCGGATCGTGAGCGTTGCACCGGTTAACGAGAGCGGTGCGATGATCGCGTTGACACGGCTCCCGTCGGGGAGGCGCGCGTCCACCATGGGTGACGCTTCGTCGAGCCTGCGACCCACCCGTGCGACGATCTTGTCGATGATTCTCGCAAGGTGCTCCTCGTCGACGAATGCGGCATCGGTTTCCTCGATCACACCGCTGCGCTCGACATAGATGCGGTCGAAGCCGTTAACCATTACCTCGGTCACGGTGTCGTCTGCCAGGAAGGCCTCGATCGGCCCATAGCCGAGAATGTCAGCGGTGATCTCTGAGATCAAGCGCTCCCGGTCGACCTGTGCGAGCGGGGTACCATCGGCGTCGAGCTCGGTGCCTACCTCGTCGCGCACCTTCGGTACGAGCGCCGTCGTTTCGTCCTTCGAGAAGAGCCACGGCCCGAGGCGCACGATGCACGCCTGCTGGACTCGGCGCTTGAGGTCGCCGTACGGGTCAACAGCGCCGTTCGCGCGGCGCACCTCGGTCAGCAAGCCCTCGTCCAACTGCGTCACAGGTGCCTCGTGCAGGCGTGCAGACAAGCGAGCGCTACCGGCCCCGGCCTGGTCGCCACGGAGTGAATCCTCGAGGTTCACGAGCTTCTCCCTTCGAGCAGACGGCGGGCAGGCGTGAGCCAGCGCCGCTTCGATGTGGTTGCGAGAACGGTCGCAGGCCGTGAACCGGCCGGGTCGGCGGCTGCGGCCAACGATGCGATTGCCGCAGCGAACTCCGAGTCGGGCTCGAGCAGTACCGCAGCCGCGCCACGATTCACCGCTGGAGCAACGACGGCGTCGTTCGGAATCTCGTGGAGGACACGCATCCCGAGCGTCTTCTCGACGTCTTCCCTGCTGAGGCCGACCTTTGGTGCGACACGGTTGAGCACGAGCTCAGTTCGTGACATCGGAAACCCGAGTTGGTCGAGCGTCTCGAGGCTGAGCTTGACGTTCTTGAGCGTCGGGACGTCGAGTCCGCACAGCATGAATAGCTGGTCGGTGGGTTCGAGCAGAGCAAGCATCGGGCCATAGAAGAAGGGTGAGGTATCGACGATCACGACGTCGTACGCGTCGCGAGCGACCTCAATCAACTCGGTGACCTTCGCCTCGGTGACCAGCTCGGCCTCTTCTGGCCGCAGTGGAGCAGCGAGGATGTGGAGCCCGCACTTGTGCGGTGTCACATAGCCCTCGAGCTTGCCCGCGTCGAGCGTTCCTGGTGCTGTCACGAGGTCGTACAGCGTTCGTGACGGGTCGACGCCCAGCATGATCGCGGCGTCTCCGAACTGGAGATCGAGATCGATGAGCAGGACACGGTGTTCTCCTCGTGCCGCAATCGCGGCCGCGAGGTTCGTCGACAGGACGGTCTTTCCTGTTCCGCCCTTGGGTGAGAACACCGTGACGACACGGCCTGATGATCCGTCGCCGCCGTTGCGGGCACCGCCACGGCTTCCCTGTCGCGCCTTATGAATCGCGAAGGCGAGCTGCTCGATCGTCTGCGGAAGAATGAGCACATCGTCGACCCCGGCCGCAAAGGCGGCATCGACGATCTCCGTATTGAGTTCGCTCGCGAGGAGAAGCACCGGAACGCGCCCGTGACGCCGCAGCGAGGCGACGTCCCGGGCAAGCGCCCACGTGTGCGGCACACCCTCGGCACCGATCCCGACGAGCACGGCCGCGACGTCGTCCGCACCGAGGTAGAGGACGGCGTCCTTGACCTCGGGTGTCCAGGCGACGACCTCAAAGCCGTTGCTCTCGGCCTCGAGTGCGGCGTGGAGATCGGTCTCACCCGCGAACGAGCCCGTTACGACAACGCGAAGCGTCTCGCGGCGGGTGTCGGGGATTGTCGTCACTTCGCTTCTCCTGCGACAACCGATCCGAACGTTGCGATGCTCTTGTTGCTGTCGCTCGGCTTCTTCACCGGGCGCAGTTGCAGCGACCATTCACCGTTGCGCATTGCAAACATCATCCGCTGCGTCTGCTCATCCGTCATCGCGAGCAGCGCCGCGTGCAGATCACCGCCGCCATCGGCCTGATCGATCGATGCTCCTGCGTCGCCCCCCTGCGTCTGAAGGACGCGGAGATTGCGGAGCACGATGGTCGAGCGAACGTCGGCGTTGTTCTGCGGGTTCCTGATGTTGACAAGGACATCAACTCGATCGCCTGGCACGAGCGTGCCGGCGAGCATCTGATTGGTGTCCCCAGAGATCTGGAGCGCACGCTGATTGCCCGCGAGCTTCGAGCGAATCCCCTGCTCGTTCGGTAGAGCAAACCGCTTGAGAGTGAGTTGCTCACCCTTGATCACGGGCTGAGTCAGGTACAGACCCTTGATCTGCGCCGGGGCTGTAACAGCGTCGGGCACAAGCTGATCGCGCTTCACAACCTGCACGGTCATTGATCCGGCGATCATCGCGCCCGACGTGCCGATTGCGAAATCGTTGCTCGGGACGTACACCTTCACGCTCTGCTTGCTTGCCACCTGGTCGTCCTTGGCCGAGGTGACGTACAGGATCGTCAGCAGGCCCGCCGTTGCGGCGAGCACCGCGGCAATCACGATGTTTCTGATGCGATAGTCGATCGTCATTCCACACGCTCCGTGGTCTCGCTGGTGAGGGTCCCGCGGTGGAGCGGAATCCCGAAAATGTCTATTTCGTACGGGTATGTGCCCCGCACCGTTATGTCGCCACCCTGCTCGATTCGCCCGGGCACATAGCCGGGGCCAATGCCTTTGAACGTCACGGTCACGGCAAGTGGGCCGGCACTATTGGCAGCGTCGGGTAAATCGCTCGCGGCCAACCGGACGAGCCTCTCGGCCTCTGCTGCCGGGTCGGTGAGCCGACTGACCGCTCCCTGCCTGCTCCCGGCGCGAACGGCGTCGGTGAGCGTTAGGTAGTTGTTGAACGCAATTCCAAACTGAATTATCCCGAACACCAACGCCAGGAGAATCGGTGCGACGAGGGCAAATTCAACCATTGCCTGGCCACGCTCATCCCGCATTTTCCTGTTAAGTCTGGTGTTCATGTCTGATTCCTGTTTTCCATTTCAGTAGCGGTTGGT
>JANNQQ010000393.1:0-12270 GCA_031400835.1 Actinomycetes bacterium
TTTTTTATATATTAAAACCCCATTTTGTGGTTTGGGGTTTGGGGGCCCGGGTGGTGCGTTTGGTGTGTCAAACGGGGGGGGGGGCCGCGCGCCCCTCCCCCCCCCCCCCCCGCCCGTGAACGCTTCGAATCTCTAGCTCTACGACGACTCGGTTGGCACGGTCGACTCGGCTGGCTGAGTCTCGGTAGGCCCGGTGGTCGTCTCGGCTGGCTCAGTTTCGGTTGGCTCGGTCGTCGTCTCCGTTGGCTCTTCCACTCGGCACGGGCCGATGTAGTCGCCGTGGCTGAGATGCCCGTCGACGAGCGGCGCAAGGACGAGGATGGTGACCGGCTGGCCCTCTTGCGGGAAGTGGCACACGGTGTACTGCTGCTTCTTCTCGTTCTTGCAGGGGCCGAGATAGTCGCCGTGCGCCAGATGCGCAGCCACAGCTTCCTGCGGTACGCGGATCGTGTGCGCGTTCCATGGCTGACCTTCCGGCTTGTGGCAGAGGACAACCTTCTCGTTGTACTGGTTGCGCGCCGACCCTCGCGACGAGATCGGAGTCGGCTTCTGGCCGCTCTGTCCGGTCGACGGCTTGGCACGTGGTGCTACCAGCTCGCGGACGGCGGAGGAGCCCTTCTGGAGGCTCGAGGCGGCATACCCGATGCCGCCGGTGAGGGAGAAGGCGAGGACGAGCATCGTCGTCAGCGCGAATACGACGCCCAGTCGCTTGCGGGGCGCAGTCCGACGTTTCTCGGTGCCGCCCGTCAGCCGACGGACGAGATCGTCGGGAGCAGCCGGACGCTCCTTGCGAAGGCGATTCTCGATGTCGTGGCGTTTACGGTTCAGCATGCTCATCTCCTCGTAAAGGGTCTACCTTCTCTACCGCCTTCGGAGCGAGGTTCTTACACCCCCGGTTGACGGAGCTGCTCGAGCTCGGGGGCCAGCGGGTTCAGTCGTTCGACTTCCTCGAGCGCTCGCGTGAACGCTTTGCCTTCGCTTGCGAGGGCGAGCCCGAGCCAGAGCGCCCAGTTTCGGGGGTCACGATCGATAGCTCGTCGATAGAGCGCCCGTGCACGCGGACGCTCTCCCAGCTCAAGTGCGGCACTCGCCTCGAGCTCGAGTGGGGCCGATGCCCACGGTGCCCACCGGCCCGCGTCGCGCGCATGCTCGATGAGTGCTTTGGCATCGCCGCGGCCCTCTGCAGACTCGGCCTTGGCGAGTGCACGATTGCCCACCATCGAGACAAACGCACATGCGATCGCAACCACGATCACGCACGCCGACGCTCCGCGGGCGCGGCTCGACAGCACGATCATCTGCTCTCGCTCGCGGGCTGCCGCCATCACCGCCCCGGCGCAGGCGAGAGCGCTCAAGGTCAGGACAGGCATCTCCCAGTCCCAGTCGAGCGCCGAGTGGGCGATGTAGGCGGCAAAGCACCCGGCCGCTACGGGCACGAGTGGGTGTGCGCGTGCGCGTATTGCGGCGATCAGCGGGATAACCAGGACGAGGCCGAGTAGGAGTAGGCCCACGAGACCGAGCTCGCCGACTATCTCGATCGGAAGGCTATGCGCGTCGCGCACCTGGCTCGGGACAGGGCGTTCTCTGTCCCACCGCTGCTCGTACGCGCCTGCCCCGATCCCCTGGAGAGGGTGCGCGCGCGCCGCGTCGATAGCGACTTCCCACAGGTCGAAGCGTCCGTTCGGCGAGAGGCTCAGGAGGCGCTTGGTCTGGTCGCCGCTCACGTTCGGCGACGACCGGTTCGGCGAGGTGCGGGCGTCGCGGATTATCTCGGCCGGGCCGCCGAAGGCGACCACGGTGACAGCGGTGAGGCCGACCGCAAGCACGACGAGCGTCACGGCATACGCCGACCGGGTGCGTGTGGCGATCGCGACTCGCCTCTCAGCGAGGACACCGACGACGGTCGTTACGCAGGCTCCCAGCGCGAGAAGCACGATGATCCAGGCAAGCCGCTCGCCATCTCCCGTGGCCTCTGCCAGGAGGGAGAAGTCGGTGGTGAGGCCGTCTGCGCCGTGGGCCTGCCAGAGCGCGAGCACGGCCCACGGCCCGGCGAGGAGCAACGCGGTGACGTACTGCACGCGCCGGGGATCGAGGAGAATCGTCACCAGGAGCCCTACGAAGAGTGCAATCCAGCCGCCGCGTCCGAACGTGAAGTAGAAGGTTGGCAGTAGAAGAACCAACGCGCCCGCTGCCAACCCGCGCACCACGATCGTGCTGGCCCTCGCGGCGAAGCCCGTGGCGAGCAGGATCCCGAGCGCGGCGAGACCGGCGACGGCGTTCCAATAGCCGAGGGGCTCCGAGAGCCGGTAGGACACGAACGTGTCGTACTCGGTCAGCCGGCCGGGGAAGAGCCGGGTAGCGAGCCCGTAACCGTTCAACACGACGACCACGACCAGCACGGAGCCAAGCACCACGTAGACGCGGGCGTGGCGAACGATGAGCGTCAGCGCGGTCGCGAACGCCACGTACACGAGCGTGCGCTGGAGCTCGGCAATCGTGCCGGGAACCGTCGTGGTCCACAGCAGAGACAGCCCCGACCATACGAGCAGGCCCACGAGCCCGCCAAGAAACACCAGCTCCGGACGCGAGACCCGCGTCTCGGACGCCAAAAGAAGAGCCATGAGAGCGGCCCAGCAGAACACGAGTGCGCTCCAACCCCATGAGCTCGCGAAGTAGCCGCCCTCCGACGCCCCGAGTGCGACGAACGTCGGCACGATGAGCGCGATCAACGCGAGCGTCGTCGGATCCAGGGCTCGTGACGCGCGCCACGACCTCGGTGCTACCTCTGACATGTGCTCCAGTATCGCGAGTCCGCGTACGATTGGGACGTGCAGCGGACTGTGTGTCTTGTCGTTGGCGCGCGGCCGAACTTCATGAAGGCAGCGCCGGTGTACCGCGCTCTGCGGGAGGCCAACCAGGATCTCGGCCTGCTGCTCGTTCATACAGGACAGCACTACGACGCCGAGATGTCCGAGGTCTTTCTCCACGATCTCGGCCTGCCACGTCCAGATGTCTTCCTCGGGATCGGTTCGGGCACACATGCGGAACAGACCGCGCGCGCACTCGTTGGCGTGGAGGAGGTGCTCCTCGACCGCCACCCGGATCTCGTCGTCGTTCCCGGTGACGTCAACTCAACGCTCGCCGCAGCTCTTGCCGCAGCGAAGCTGCACATCCCGGTCGCGCACCTCGAGGCGGGTCTGCGGAGCTTTGACCCAGCGATGCCCGAGGAGCACAACCGCAAGCTCGTCGACCATCTCAGCACCCTGCTGCTTACGCACTCGGCGGGTGCCGCGGACAATCTCGCCGCCGAAGGAATCGTCGAGGGGGTGCATCTGGTCGGCAACACGATGATCGACTCGGTGTTCGCGCATCTCGACCTGGCGCTCGAGCGCCAACCGTGGATCGAGCTCGGTGTTCGTGACGGTGAGTACGCGCTCGTAACGCTTCACCGCCCTTCGCTGGTCGACGACGACGAGCTCCTAGCGGCGACCGTTGACGGTCTCTGCGCGTTGCGCGGATCGTTCGACATCGTGTTCCCTGTCCACCCAAGGACACGTCACCGACTCATGTCGTTGGGGCTTCTGCCCGTTCTCGAGCGCGCGGGTGTCGTCGTCGCCGAGCCGCTCGGGTATCTCGCATTCCTTGGCCTAGAGGCTCGTGCAAGAGTCGTCATCACCGACTCGGGAGGAGTCCAGGAAGAGACCTCGGCGCTCGGCGTCCGCTGCTTCACCCTACGAGCGAACACAGAGAGGCCGATCACCGTCGAGCTCGGAACCAACACCGTCCTCGGAGCCGATCCGGCGCGCATCGCCGAGATCCCATCGCTTCTCGAGCTGCCGGTACCGGCGACCGCGATTCCGCTGTGGGACGGTCGCGCCGGCGCTCGCGCGGCAGAGGTCATCCTCAAGCAGCTCGGTGCGTGAGCGCGTGATCGATCTGCATACGCACGTTCTGCCCGGACTCGACGATGGTGCGGCAACGCTCGACGACTCGGTCGCGATGGCGCGCGCGATGGTGGAGGACGGAGTCCGCACGGTTGTGGCGACACCGCACGTCCGCGAGGACTATCCGACGACTGCCGACGAGATGGAGGCGGCGCTGGCGACCTTGCGGCGAGCGCTCTCCGACCGGGGGGTGGCTATCGAGGTTCTGCCTGGTGCAGAGATCGCTCTCGATGTACTCCCGAGGCTCGACGAGCCGACGCGTCGACGCCTGGGCCTCGGGGGCAACCCTCAGGCGTTGCTGCTCGAGTTTCCTTACAGCGGCTGGCCTCTTGCGCTCGTGAGCACCGTGGAGGAGCTGGTCAGAACCGGTGTTGTGCCGGTGATCGCCCATCCTGAACGGAGTCTCGAGGTCGCGGAGCGGCCCGAAAGACTTCTGGAGATCGTCCAAGCGGGAGCCCGTATCCAGGTGACCGCCGCCTCGCTTGACGGCAGGCTCGGCCGGCGCGTGGAGGCGTGCACGAGGACGCTGCTTGGTCTTGGTCTTGTCCACGCCATCGCCTCGGACGCGCATGGCCCGGACGTCCGTGCGGCAGGTCTCTCCCGCGCGGTCGCGGCCGTTGGTGACGCAGGGCTCGCCCGCTGGCTCGTCGAGGACGCTCCTCACGCGATGATTTCCGGAGATCCGCTCCCATCGCACCCGGTTCCTTCTCGGCGTCGCAGTCTGTTCGGTCGGCGGTAAGGCCCGTCGTCGCCGCGCCGCGTATGGGAGAGTTGGCGCTGTGCACGTGACAATGCTCCTCGCCGACTTCGCGCAGGTGGCCGACGGCAAGCTCACCGTCGTTGGCGGCGGGTGGTCGATGACCGGTCCCGAGCCGATGCCGTTCGGGATCGCGATCCTCATCCGCGTACCGTGGGATCAGGCCAACCACCGGCATCTGATGCGGCTCGAGCTGCTCGACGCCGACGGCCGGCCGGTCACCGTCACCGTCGAGACCGAGGACGACTCGGAGGACGAGCCCGAGGCGGTGATCTTCTTCGATGACGTGGAGTTCGAGGTTGGCCGCCCAGCCGGCGTGAAGCCCGGGACGCCGCTTGACCTTCCCCTCGCGGTGAACGCAGGGCCGATGCCCCTCGAGCCCGGCGTGTACGAGTGGCGACTGACGATCGACGGTATCGGCGACGAAGACTGGCGCCTCCCGTTCACCGTCCGCGAGCGCGAGTTGGAGGAGTAGCGGCCTCGACTACGAGCCTCTAGGAGTTCCGACTACGAGTCCCGACTTCAGTCGGAACTCAAGGACCCCTCGCACACACTTCGAGCTGCAGCGCTTGCCTGCTTCCCTCAGTGCAGACTGGGACTGGGACTGGGACTGGGACTGGGACGGGGGACAGGCAGACGCTTCGCCAGAGCACTGGGTACGGTTTCGCGGTGACGTCACCTCACGATCTCGCCATTACTGCACGGCTCTACCTGCGGAGCGCTGTGCGTATCGCCGCGCGAGGGCGGAAGCTCGGGTCGGAGGAACGGCTCGTGTTTGTGATTGGCTCGCCGCGTTCGGGGACGACCTTCACCGCAAGTGCACTCGGGTCTCTCTCGGGGTTCGTCGATCTCGATGAGGTGCAGCCGTGGAAGGCTGCGATCCCGGCGCTCCTCGAGGGTGGGGAGGAGGAGGTCGCGCGAGAACTTCGGCGAATCCTGGAGCGCGTGCGGTTCCTCGGTCTCGCACGCGGGTTGCGCGGGGTGGAGCAGACGCCGGAGACGGCATTTGTGCTCGGCGCTGCGCTGCGCGCGTACCCGCAGGCGCTGGCGGTGCACGTCGTGCGCGACGGGCGTGACGTCGCGACCTCGCTGCTCGAGCGGGGCTGGCTCAATGCGGACCGCGATGGAGCCGACGACGCGCGGCTTGCTTTTGGCCCGTACGCGAGGTCGTGGGTCGAGCGAGGGCGTGAAGAGGAGTTCACGAAAGTGAGCGACGCGACGCGTTGCGCGTGGGCGTGGCGGCGGTACGTCACCGCCGCGCAGACGATGCCAGAGCGGACGGTGACGCTTCGGTACGAGGATCTTGTCGCCGACCCCGCCGCTGCCGCCGTGCCGGTTGCCGAGCGGCTCGGCGTGCCGATAGATGAAGTGGCTGCAGTGCTCTCGCGTGTCCACGATCGTTCGATCGGGCGCTGGCGGCGCGACCTCACGGCGGACCAGCTCGAGGATGTGGAGCGAGAAGCGGGGGACGCGCTCCGCGCGCTCGGGTATTGAGTGAGTTCGCGCTGGACCCGAGCTCACGGTGTGATGACGTTGCGCTGCTCACCTCGTTGCAGGGTCAGTGCGGTCTTGGCCCGGGTGGCAAGGACGTGCGCCCCGACCTCGGTGGCCTCATTGAGCAGGAGGAGTGCCGAGCCGTCGGCTGAGGCGCCAAGCTTGACGCGGACTGCGCCCGTAGCATCGCGGAGCCGGAAGATCACCTCTCCGCCTGAGCTGACGTTGATCTGCGCGCGTACCTGGCCACGGGTGTCGACGATCTCGATCGCCTGGGCTCGTAGCACTCCCGGAGCCGGCTTTGCGCTTGCAGGCCGCTCGTGGACCAGCACACCGAGCGGGAGCAGGCAAGCGATCGCGATGAGTACCGCGGTGCGTGGTTGAACCCCCATGAAGCCTCCCTCGATTCGTGTCGTCGACCATCCCGAGCCGGCGCCGCGTCTGTGCGACTCACTCCTGGTACGCCGGTGCGGGTGCCGCGGTTCCCGCGGCTAGGGGGTAAGCCCGCGCAGCTCGAGCTCGGCGAGCACACGCAGCAGGCTCTCGTCTGGCGTTTCGTGTTCGGTCTCGGCCACGACTTCGGCGTCGAGCGGCGGTTCGTACGGGTCGTCGACTCCGGTGAACTGTGTGATCTCTCCCGCGAACGCCTTCGCGTAGAGGCCCTTCACGTCGCGGCGCGCGCACTCCTCAACCGCCGCTTTGACCCACACCTCGACGAAGGTCCCGTGCTCCTCGACGAGCGCCCGCACGCGCTTACGGGTCTCGTCGTACGGCGAGATCGCGCAGACAACGACAGCGGCACCGTGGCGTGTGAGCTTCGCAGCGACCCAGCCGATGCGCTCGATGTTCGTGTCGCGATCCTCGCGTGAGAAACCAAGGCCCTTTGAGAGATGCGCGCGCACGACGTCGCCGTCGAGCACCTCAACTTGAGCCCCGCGTCGCTCGAGCTCGATCGCGAGGGCGTGTCCGATCGTGGTCTTGCCGGCGCCAGAGAGGCCGGTGAGCCACACGGTGTATCCCTCGGCCATGCCAGAGTCGTACCAGACAACCGTGCACGTCCGGTTCGGCTTCGTTGTGCGCTTCCTTCAGTGCAGACTGAAGTCTGGACTGGCGACTGGCGACTGGGACTGGGATTGGGCACCGACCGTCGCATGGTTCATCATTCAGTGATGACTGAGGCTGCGGCTTCAACGGTTGCCTGGCTCTCGACCGCGCCGGTGAAGGGTCTGGCGCTGCTCGACCACGAGTCTGCGGTGCTCGGACCGGCGGGGCTTGAAGGCGATCGGCGATTCCATCTCACCGACGAGACGGGACGTCTCGTGAACGGCAAGCGCTTGGGAGTGCTGTCCCAGGTTGTCGCCGCGTACGACGCGGCATCGTCGACGCTCGAGCTTCGATTCCCCGACGACGAGGTCGTCTCCGGCGAGATCGCGCTTGCCGGGCCTGTCGAGACAGGGTTCTACGGGACTTTCAGAACGGGGCGTGTGGTCGTCGGGCCCTGGGCTGAGGCACTGTCGACCTACGGTGGGGTCACTCTGCGGCTGGTCGCCACTGACAAGGACGGAGCGGGCATCGATCGTGATCGCCACGCGGCTGTGTCGCTTCTCTCCACGGCATCACTCGCGAAACTTGCCGAGGTGTTTGGGATTCCCGACGTCGATCGGCGCCGGTTCCGCATGAGCGTCGGCATCGACGGTGTCGGTGCGCACGAGGAGGACGAGTGGTTCGGCCGCCGCTTGCGGATCGGTGAGGCGGTCGTGATCCCACACGCACACGTCGGGCGTTGTCTCGTGACGCGGCAGAACCCCGATACAGGCAAGCCGGATCTCGACACCCTGGGTGCGATCAAGCACTACCGCGGCGAGATCGAGAGCGAGGAGCCCCTTCCCTTCGGCGTGCAGGCGAGGGTGGTCGAGGCGGGGCTCGTTCGCGTTGGGGACTCGATCAGCGTCGAGTAGGCGGGCGAAGAGCGAACACCGGTGTAACACACCGTTTTCTGTCAAGGGAGAACGTGTGCCGATTCTGTACCAATCGCTCCACAGGAAGTTTCTCGCCGACGTGCGCTACCTACTGCCGCTTCGCGAGTAGGTCGGTGGCGGTCTACGAGGTCGGCGAGCTGCGCGCGATGGTGATCTCGATCCCGTGCACGCTCGTCGAGCGGCCCATGTCCGCCGGGGTTCCGGCGTTGAGCGTGTTCACGTTGCCGTTGTCCTCGGTCTGTTTGGGCCAGTGACCCTTTGGGCAGCTCGCGACCCCGCGCAGAGCATGCGGGTCGATAGCAATTCGTGCCCGCAACTGGCCCGTTGGAGTTGTGAGGACTGCGAAGTCGCCGTCGCGCAGGTCGTGGTCCCCGGCATCGCTGGGGTGCAGCGTGACCGTCGGCGGGCCGAGCTTCCGAGCGATCTTCGGATCGTTGGCAAAGCTTGAGTTCATTGCCCATGGGGAGGCAGGCGAGAGGAGGCGCAGACGTCCGGAGGGCGGGCGTTGGTCGTGCCACGGTTCGGGGAGGCGCGGCTGCCCGTTCGCCTGCGCGGTTTCGGATGCGAGCTCGATTCGACCGCTTGGGGTGGCGAAGGTGCGGTCGGCGAACTGCATGCGCGGCGTCGCGTAGAGGCGAACGGTGCCCGCGGCGCTGAGCTCCTCCCAGCCGACCCTGAAACCGCTGCGGTCGAGTAGCTGGTCGATCACCTCGTGGTCGCTCTCGAACAACTCCGGCTCGGTGAGTCCCATGTGGGTTGAGAGCCGGCGAAAGATCTCGCTGTTCGGAAGCGACTCGCCGGGCGGGTCGGCAGCCTTCACCTGGGCCGAAAGCGTGTGGTGGAAGTAGGAGCAGACGAGATCGTCGGACTCGAGGAAGCTGGCGGCCGGAAGAACAAAATCGGCCATGTCCGCCGTGTCTGTCTGGAAGAGGTCGAGCACAACCGTGAACAGGTCATCGCGTGCGAGTGCCTGACGGAGGTCTGAAAGACGCGGGTTGGACGCTGCGATGTTGATGTTCCAGCAGAAGAGCGCCTGCGCTGCTGCTGGGTTGACCAGCACGTCGGCGAGGTCCATCTGACTCACCGGCGGCGGTGGATTGGCCGCGAGGTGGCTGCCGGTGAGATAGTCGTCATCGATCCCGCGAGAGTCACCTCCGGTCACATACGCCCAGCCGGAGCCCGGACGACCAAGGTTGCCGGTGAGCGCCGGAAGCATCGCGACGGCACGTAACGCATTTCCTCCGCGGGGTTGGCGCTGGAAGCCCTGTCCGAGCCACAGCAGCGAGGGGCCTGTCCCGTACGCGTGTGCGGCCTGCTCGATCAGCGTTACCGAGACCCCTGTTTTGTCCTCCGCCCACTCGGGCGTACACGGATCGAGTAGCCGCGAGAGCTCGTCGAAGCCAGAGGTGTACGTGTCGATGAACGTGCGGTCGAAGAGCCCGTCGCGATGGAGGACGTGAGCGATGGCGAATGCCAGCGCGGCGTCTGATCCCGGGAATGGCTGCAGATGGAGATCGGCGGCGGCTGCGGTGGGCGTTCTGATCGGATCGACCACAACCACGGTGCCCGAAGCCTCAGCCAACCAGTGCTCGTGCTGGTGAGGCGCTGTTGCCGATGGGTTCGCACCCCAGACGAGAATGCAACGTGCGTCGGCCGCTGTCTCTGGGTCGAACCCCTCGCCAGAAGGCCCGTAGAGGTACGACAGCGCTTCGTAACCGGCCTTGTTGCAGATTGTGTCCGGATCCACCTCCGTCGCGCCGATCCGATTGAAGAATCGCTGCGGGAACGCCGTCCCAACGAGGGCGCACGTGCCGGTGTAGTGGGCGTTGAGGACGCTCGCCGGACCCTGTTCGGCGATGATGCTCGCGAGCCGCTCGGCTATCTCGCCAAGCGCCTTATCCCAGGAGACAGGCGCAAACTCTCCAGACCCTTTCGGTCCCGTCCGGCGCAGAGGGTGTGTCAGGCGAGCGTCGTTATCGCGGAGCACACCGTTGTAGGCGACAGAGCATTTGGTGCACAACCGTCCGCGGCTCACGTGGTGATCCGGATCGCCGCGCACCTGGCGGATCTCGCCGTCGCGAAGCACGACAAGCACACCACATGCGTCGTAGCAATCGCGTGGACAGGTCGTGCGAATCAGACGATCGGTCGGAGCGACGCTCATCTGTCGACTCTAGCCCGAGACGCCTCGGTCGGAGCTGGCTCGCCGGCAGGGTTGCGCCCGCGACGTTCCCTGTGAACCTCCGTTTACGAGTTGGCGACGTTGTTTGGAGGAGATGGGTGTCATGTTCGGGGGAAGTAGCAGTCCTGTTCGGATGTCTTGAAGTCCACTAACCAGACGTTACGGTCGGGTCACCCCCGAACGGGGAACGAGCAAAGGCGGGTGCAGTGGCCGTTCAGGTCACGCGCCGGGGAGACAAGATGAACCTCCCCGACTCGCCGACACTGCGGGATCGTTCCGGCTCCCTGTCGAGCGATCGCGCGGACCGTCCGCGTGGCAACTCAGCCGCGTTGGAGAAGCGAACGAAGGAGAGAATCATGAGATCACTAGCCCTTCTCACATTGTTCGCCACCCTTGCCGTCATCGCGCTACCGGCGATCGCAGCACCCACGCCCGACATCGTGCGCAACGGCCAGTCGTGGACCTGCTCAGGCCCGGTGGACGTCAACCTCGTCAAGATCACAAACCCACCCGGCGACGCGATCGTGCTGGCTGCAGGATGCACCGGTCGGATCGGCCGAATCGAGATCGACACGCGCAGCGCCGATGGCGTGAAGGTGCGCAACCAGGGGAACACTGCGCACGACGTCTCCATCGGTGGCGGATATGTGAAGTGCACCGGGATGAGCCCAGGCGCGCATCAGGACGCGGTGCAGGCGATGGGTGGTTCGCGCATCACGTTCACGGGGGTGACCTTCGACTGCCTCGGGAACAGCAACTTCTTCGTGACCCGCGGTGGGAATGGAAGCACCACACCCACCGACATCGTGTGCGTCGGCTGCCGTTTCGCGGCCAAGAGCTCGACGACGGTGCGGGTCAGCGTTGCCGTGCGGTCGGGGGCGCGTAGCTCCCAGGGGTGCGTCGGGCGCAACGTGCGTCAGGCGTTCTACTTCAGCTCGACTGCGCAGCAGCCTGTGAATACGGGCAATACGACGCTGCCAACCACGGATCCGCTCTGCTCTAGGTGAGCCAGAGGGCCGAACGTTTGAGGCGCGGAGGTCCGGGCTCGCCCGGGCCTCCGTTGTCCAGCCAAGGAGACGTCTCTCCCATCACGCTAAAAGGAAGGGTCGGCGGGCGCGACGACGTAGGTGGGCTGTACACGCCTTCACGTGAGGAGCGATCGTCCATGCAGAGCACGTCCCTTCAGCGTCGTCGAGCAGCAACGCTGGTTGGCATCGCGGCCGCGCTCGCGCTCTTCGTCTCGTTTGCCTCTGCCGACTCGGAGCCTGTTGGGCAACTGCCAGCGGGGTCGATGGTGACGGTCACCGTGGAGCGCGGCGACCTCGTCTCGATAGCCCTCCCGCGGCCGACCGCTGGCAGGGTCTGGCGCATCGCGCGGCCGCTCGACGCAAAGGTTCTGCGGCAGGTCGCGGAGGGCGATCTCTCGTCAGGTCCCGTCGTCGTGTTCCGCGCCGTCGGGAGGGGGCACGCGAAGGTGCGTTTCGCACTGACCAGAGGCGATGCGTCAGGAAAGGCGCTCGCCTCTCGGGCGCTCGACGTTACCGTCTTCGGATAGGCCGTCCAACTGGGGTGGTTGCGCGCTTCCTGCAGTGCAGACTGAAGTCTGGACTCCGGCCTCAATCGCGCGTGCGCTGCTGCCGATTACCTAACAGTGGCGCATCCAAATCTCGTTGGCGGATCGGGCAAGCGCACCGGGCTGTTCGCGATCAGGAGTTGGGTCTTCGTCAGTGCCGGGGTTGCGGTGGCGGTTACCCTGATCGTGCTCCCGTTTCTCCACGGCGGGATCTCCCAGTTACCTGTCCTCCTGGTCGTTCCGGTTGTCTTGGGCGCGGTGAGATTCGGCCTCCCTGGCGGTTTAGCGGTTGCGTCCATCGCCATTGCAATCCTGTTCGGTTGGCTGCTGCACGGTCAGGA
>JANNQQ010000394.1:0-17190 GCA_031400835.1 Actinomycetes bacterium
CCCGGGGGGGGGGATGTGCCGCCCGGCGCCGACACAGCCACACGCACGCTGAGCGGTGCAAGCTGTCTAGGCCTCGACCTCGACACCGGTCTCGACTTCGATCTCCACCTCATCGGCAACCGGTGACACCTCGAGCCCAGCGAGATCGTCGCCTACGCGTGGGAGGAGCCGCGCCGACACGAGTTGGTCGGGACCTGCATCAGCCTGAATTCGACTCAGGATCGTCTGGACGAGGTCCGGATGATCCTTGAGGAACGCGGTGGAGTTCTGACGACCCTGGCCAAGCCGCTCGTCCCCGAAGCTGAAGTACGACCCCGACTTCGTCACGATCTTTCGCTCCAGCCCTACATCGAGCACCGTGCCCTCCCACGAGATGCCTTGCCCGTAGATCACGTCGAACTCGGCCTGCTTGAACGGTGGTGCCACCTTGTTCTTGACGACCTTGACGCGGACACGGTTTCCGAACGCCTCCGTGCCATCCTTGAGGGTCTCAATGCGCCGAATGTCGAGGCGCACCGAAGCGTAGAACTTGAGTGCTCGACCACCCGGTGTGACTTCGGGTGAGCCAAACATGACCCCGATCTTCTCGCGCAGCTGGTTCGTAAACAGGCAAATCGTGTCTGTGCGATTGAGCGTGCCAGCGAGCTTGCGGAGCGCTTGGCTCATCAATCGGGCCTGGAGGCCAACGTGACTGTCTCCCATCTCGCCTTCGATCTCGGCCTTCGGCGTAAGCGCTGCGACGGAGTCGATCGCGACTATGTCGACCGCGCCCGAGCGAATCAGCAGCTCAGCGATCTCGAGCGCCTGCTCACCTGTGTCGGGCTGTGAGACGAGAAGATCGTCGATGTTGACACCGATGTTCTTCGCGTAGGTTGGATCCATTGCGTGCTCTGCGTCGATGAACGCGCAAATCCCACCCCGGCGTTGCGCCTCGGCAATCACGTGGTAGACGAGCGTCGTCTTGCCCGAAGACTCCGGGCCGAAGACCTCGATGATCCGCCCACGCGGCAACCCACCGATGCCAAGCGCCAGGTCGAGCGACAACGAGCCCGTCGAGATCGCCCCGATGCTCGACTGCGCACTGTCGCCCATCTTCATGACCGCGCCCTTGCCGAACTGTCGCTCAATCTGTCCAAGGGCTACATCCAGAGCTTCGTCACGATTCATACTCGTTGCCTCCTCGTATCGTCCGTCCACGCCAATCCCGGTCGGTACCGGGTGCATGCGTCAAGGAAAGCAGGCGCATCGGACGGAACGGGTGTTCGTATCGTATCGACCGGCGCGAGCTCACTGTGCATGCGAATTCGAGCCTAGCGCCCGACAGTGCGCAGCTTTGTGCCAACTCTGTGTCGGCTTTGTGCCGACGGCAGTGTCAGCGTTGTGTCAGGAGTCGACGGACGAGGTGCAGAGCTCCGACCGCCGCGCGCGACCTGACCCACGCACGGTCACCGGGAAGCTCGAACGTCCGCGCGACGGAGCCGTCGGGTCCAACAGCATGGAGGTGTACGAGACCCACGGGCTTGTCATCTGTCCCGCCACCCGGCCCCGCGACGCCCGTCACGGAAACGGCTACGTCGGCGCCTAGACGGGCACGTACGCCGACCGCCATCGCGGCGGCGACCTCGGCAGAGACCGCTCCGTGTGTCGTGATGAGTTCGGCGGGAACATCGAGCTCGAGCAGTTTTACCTCGTCCGCGTAGGCCACGACGCCCCCGAGATAGACGTCGCTGGCGCCGACGACGTCCGTGAGACGTCCTGCAATCAGCCCGCCTGTGCATGACTCGGCGGTCGCGAGGGTGAGCCCACGGGTGCGACAGAGCTCAAGCACCAACTCTTGAATGCTTTGCTCCACCTCGCTGAAGAGGTGCTCGTCGAGGGCGCTCGCAAGCGCTCCCGCAATCGTCGCACCGCGCTTCTCGGCGCCAGGCTCAACGATGTAGTCGACATGAATCTCGAAGTCGCGAGCGCAGATTGTCACGTCAACGCCGCTCCCGTCGCCCCCCGCGTCCTCCAGTGCCTTCGCAACCGTGGACTCGCTCGCGCCGTAATAGCGTTGGATGTGCCGCGTCGGTATGTCCGTCCCAGCGAGGACGGAGGCAAGTTCGGAGCTCTCAGCCGCACGCGGCCACAGCCGCTTCAGCTCGCCGGGCGGTCCCGGCAGAACGACAAATACACACGAATCGGTTTGGAGGACGAGCCCCGGAGCGGTTCCCGCAATCCCGAGCACCGTTGCTCCCACGGGTACCGTCGCCTGCTTCGTAACCCCTGCAGCAAAGTCCGAGTATGGACGTCCAAGACGCTCCGCGAAGACGCTTGACACCGCTTTGATCTGCGCCTCGAGCGTGGTATCGACCTGGAGCTCGCGGCCCGTAACGCGCGCAACGAGCTCGACGGTTCGATCGTCGTGCGTTGGCCCGAGTCCGCCCGACACGAAGCAGACCTCGGCAGAGTCGCTCCCTTCACGGAGAGCCCGCTCGAGCTCGGTCGGGTCGTCGCCGACAACGATAATCCGACCCGGCTGAAGACCGAGCCTGAGAGCCTGCTGCATGTAGAACGGGCCATTGAGGTCGGTCCGCTCCCCGCGTACCAGCTCCGACCCCGTGACAACCGCGACGGCCCGCGGGCGACTCATCCCTCGACGGTGGTGCCGCCGCCAACCGTGAGCTGTCCGCTCTCGATCGGGACGCGCTTGCCGTCGACCCTGACCACAACATTCGTGGGTCGGGCAACCGAGACGTACAGCGTCTTCTTGGTGAACCGCTGCGACCGACCCCGCTCGAGCGTTCCACTGAAGAGCGGTGTGCCTACCGGCGATCCGACCCTGACCTCCATGAACGTTGAGCCCTTCGTGGCGGAGACGAGTAAGGTCACCTTGCCCTCGGAAGCCTTCGTGATCGGTGTCTGCGGTGTCGTGTTGACCCCTTGAACACGCGGAGCGTCTTCGCCACCGAAACGCCATGCGGCGATGACGAGAGCGGTAGCCAACACGATCGCAACGAGAACGAGCGCGACCATCCGCGACTCGCCCGTAGCCTTACGCCGGCGTTCGCGCCCACGATTCGCGCGCGTCGGGAGCCGTGGCGCTATCTCGTCATCGAGGCCGACGTACCGCGAGTTGTACTCGTCGACGTAGAGCTCACCGTCGAGGCCAAGCGAGTCGGCATACACACGGAGGAAACCCTTGGTGTACGTGTGGCCCGGGAGCTGATCGAACCGCTCCTCCTCGAGAAATCGCAGGTACTTGGCACGCACTCGAGTGCGCAGTTCCATCTCATCGAATAAGAGACCCTGCCGGGTCCGTGCCTCGCGAAGGCTCGAGCCAATGTCGAACATGAGGGACGCAGTGTAACCGGCGAATCACCTCCCAACCATGATGGCGGCAAGGTTTGTGTCTAAGCGGTCTCGCTGAGATACGTCAGGATCCCGAACACTGCCACGGAAACGAGGCCTGACGCAGCGAGACAAAGCCCGAGCGCCCCGAGTAGTCGACCTGCCCGGGCGACCCCTCGGGGCGCCGTTTCAAGCGTCATTCCGCTGGCACGCCGTCCGGCTGACGCCAGGCTCAACGCCACAACGGCGAGTCCGACCGCGACCGGTATGGCGAATGCTGCGTGAACAAGGTCGTACGCATTCGACCATCTCGTCGTGATGATCGCAACGGGCATCGTCGCCACCGCGAGCACGCCGAAAATCAGCCCGACCCAAGCGCTTCGCATACCCACCACGCTACTGCTTTCGGTAAGGGCGGCCGACAGCTGCGGGTGGAATCGAACGTCCAATCACGCCGGCGACAGCGATGAGCGTGAGGACGTATGGGAGAGCCTGGAAGAGCACGTCGAGCGGCATCCCAGCCGATTCCGAGTACACGGGCAGTCGTTGAGCTAGGGCGCTCGAGAAGCCAAACAGGAGGCACGCTGCGGCAGCGCCAAACGGGCGCCAGCTTCCGAAGATGAGCGCGGCGAGCGCGATGAACCCGCGGCCGGCGGTCATGTTCTCGTTAAACGAGCCAACAAAGCCGATGGAGAGGTAGGCGCCACCCATCGCGGCAAGCATCCCGGAGATCACGACCGCTGCATACCGCGTGGCGTAGACGTTGATTCCAACGGTGTCAGCCGCGCGCGGGTGCTCCCCTACCGACCGAATCCGAAGTCCGATGGTCGTCTTGAACATCACGAACCACGAGACCACGACAAGGACGATCGCGCCCCAGATCATGAGGTTGAGATCACCGAAGATATCGCCGACGAACGCGATGTCCTTGATCGGCCCGAGACTGATATTCGGGATCGCCGGGATGTCCGTCGGGGTCCCCTCCTGCCCATAGACGTCGATGAACAAGTACCCGGTAATTCCGAGCGCGAGGAAGTTGATGGCGGTACCACCGACGATCTGATCGGCCCGAAGATGGATCGCGAAGAACGCGTGGAGAAGCGCCATCAGACCCCCCGCTGCGATGGCGATGAGCAAGCCGAGCACCCAAGAGTTGGTCTTGTCGGCACCCAGGATCCCGAAGAACGCGCCGGTCAGCATCATCCCTTCGAGCCCGATGTTGACGACCCCCGAGCGTTCGGAGAACATCCCGCCGATCGCAGCAAAGACGAGTGGGGTCGCGTAGCGCAGCATCGACCCAAAGAGCGCCGACCAGACGACGACAGACTCAAGGTTCCCCACACTCGAGCGCGTGGCTCCCCAGCCAAGGATGAGGCCAAGGATTCCTGCGGCCACTGCAAACGAGCCGAACCTGCGCTCGCCGCGGATGAACGTCACGGTCCCGACCGCCACCGCGGCGAGACCGAGGATGATCGGAGGGATGAGGTTCCGTACTGTGAAGGGTGGCAGCGCAACCAAACCGGCAGCCAGTCCAAGTCCGATCCCCACCCATCCCAGCTGCTTCCCGGTCATGCGCGGCGCGCCTTCGCGATCAGCCAGACGACGAGCACGTCGGCGCCGACGAAGAGGACGATGAGGCCCTGAATGATCAACGCGAGGTTCGATGCGAGCTCGGGGCGGAAGATCTCGGGGTCGAGATTGCGGGTCGAGGTGCCCGTCAGCAGCGACCCGAAGAGCAGGGCGCCCAACCCAACACCCACCGCGGTGTTTCGTCCAAGCAATGCAACCGCTATCCCGACGAAGCCGACGGACGACGTGAGAATGTCTCCGGTCGACACACGGAACTGCCACCCGAGAATCTCAATCGCGCCCGCGAGTCCTGCGAATGCGCCCGAGATCGCCATCGCGAGAAAGTAGTTCCGCGCGACGCTGATCCCGCCGTATCGTGCGGCTTCCGGGTTGAACCCCACCGCGCGCACGCTGTAACCCAGCGTCGTGCGGTTGAGAATCGCCCAGTACAAAACGAGGGCAGCCAAGGCAATGAAGAACCCGACGTGGAGCCCTTGAAGCAGAGAGTCGCCCCAGAACACGGGAAGCTTCGCCCCCTCTGCGACGTCGTGCGAGATGGGCGAGCCCGTTTGCTCGTTCTGTAGGGGCCCACCCAACGTGAAGAGAAAGACCCCGGTCCAGATGACGATCCAGTTGAGCATGATCGTTGTGATCACCTCATGCGCGCCCATTGTTGCCTTCAAAAGGCCGGCGATACCTGCGACCAACGCGCCTGCGAGCGTCCCAAGGACGAGAGCGAGCGTCACGTGAAGGAACGGCGAGAGCCCGTCGAGATTCGACCCGATCATGACCGCAAGAATCACACCGGCGAGGTACTGGCCCTGACCACCGATGTTGAAGAGGCCGCACCGGAATGCGAATGCGACCGCAAGTCCCGTCAACACGAGGGTGGTCGTGGTAATCAGTGTCTGTTGGAGGTTCGTCGCCGCCTGGGACTCGATGTCGTTCACGTTCCAGGGGAACCACATCGTTGCGTCGCTGAACGGAAGGCCAACGCGGTAGTTCCCAACTTCGAAGAACCATGAGAGACCAGCGCCCTTGAAGATCTCGCCGTAGACGCCCCACGGTGCCTTTCCCGTGGACGCGAGGATGACCAGACCCCCGAGGAGGAATGCGATCACCGCGGTGATCACCGGCGCGATCAGGCCCGCTGCCTGCTGGGCGAGCGAGTAGCGCTCGAGGAATCCCGGATCGTTGGCTACCTCGACCGGCCCATCTTCATCCTCCGGGGCCTCTGACGCCGCACCCGGCTCGAGCGGCTCCTGCGGCGTCTCGTCAGTCATGCCGCTGCTTCTCGGTCGCGTCCGCCGCCCGTCATCGCGATCCCGAGTTCCTGCTCGGTAGCCGAAGGTGGAAACTCACCCACGATCTCGCCTTCGTACATCACGAGGATTCGATCCGACAACGAGAGGACCTCCTCAAGCTCGAGCGAGACAAGCAGCACGGCGCGCCCTTCATTGCGCTCCTCGACAAGCCGCCGGTGAACAAACTCGATTGCGCCTACGTCGAGGCCTCTTGTTGGCTGGGCAGCAATGAGAACGCGCGGGTCTCGATCGATCTCCCGGGCGAGGATGACCTTCTGCTGATTGCCACCGGACAGCCCTGCGGCGCGCGTCCGAGGTCCGCCCCCGCGCACATCGAACTCGTTGATCAGCCGCCGCGCGCGCTCAATCATGCCCTTGGGGTTCAGCCAGCCGAACCGCGAGTCCGGAGCCTTCCGAAAGTCGTGGAGTCCTATGTTCTCGGCAATCGAGAAGTCGAGCACCAACCCCCGTCGCTGGCGATCTTCCGGCACGTGACCGAGTCCGGCTTCGAAGTGCTGGTGTGCATTCGCACTCGAGACGTCCGTTCCGGCCACCTCGACGCTGCCCACCCGGAGCGGCATCAGACCGGTGAGCGCGTCGATCAGCTCGGTCTGCCCGTTTCCGTCGACACCAGCAAGACCCACGATCTCACCGGCCCTGACCTCGAACCCGACCCCCTTGACCTTCTCAATGCCACGGTCATCGGTGACGTGGAGATCCTTGACTCGCAGCAGAGGCTCGCCCAGAACGGAATGACCTTTCTCGACTTGAAGCAAGACGTCACGGCCGACCATCAATCGCGCGAGGCTGTCCTCGGTTGCACCCTCTGTCGGGACGGTCTCGACGAGCTTGCCGCGGCGGAGCACCGTAACGCGGTCGGCGATCTCGAGCACCTCGTTGAGCTTGTGGCTGATGAAGATGATCGACTTCCCCTGCGCGGTGAGCCCCCGCACGATCCCGAAGAGCTCGTGTGCCTCCTGCGGCGTGAGCACCGCTGTCGGCTCGTCGAGGACGAGGATCTCGGCGCCCCGGTAGAGCGCCTTCAGGATCTCGACGCGCTGCTGCTGACCCACTGTGATGTCTCGCACCTTCGCGTGCGGGTCGACAGCGAGTCCGAAGCGTTCGGAGATTTCAGCGACCTGGCGCTCCGCCTCAGCCGTGTCGAGCATCAATCCCAAGGTGGTCGGCTCGGAAGCAAGCACGATGTTCTCCGCAACCGTCATCACCGGAATGAGCATGAAGTGCTGGTGCACCATGCCGACGCCATGGTCGATTGCGGCGCGCGGCGATCCGAGCTCAACTGGGGCACCCTTGATGAGGATCTCCCCCTCATCCGGGTGGTAGAGACCGTAGAGGCAGTTCATCAAGGTCGACTTCCCTGCCCCGTTCTCACCAAGCAAGGCGTGCACCTCGCCTTCGAACAAGGTGAGACTTACGTCGTCGTTCGCGACGATGCCGGGAAACCGCTTCGTCACGTGACGCATCTCAAGGACAGGTGTGTCCGGCATGCGCGCCGATTCTACGGTGCTGCCCGGCACACCGCGCCACGAACGAAAGAGGGTGGGCCCGAAGGCCCACCCTCTCGTGCTCTGCTAGGCAGTTCTCCCTGAGGAGAATTGCCCTACTTCACGGTGCGGGGGGGCTTGATCGCCCCACTCGCGAGCCGCTTCTCCCAGAGGGCGAGCTTTGCCTGCAGCGCCGCCTTGTTCGGCGTCTTCGCGCTGAGCTTGCCAGCGCCAACACCACCGTTCTTGACGTTGAACACTGCGTCGACGCCACCCTTGAACTTGCCCTTCATGCCAGCATCGATCGTCTGGAACACGCCCGAGTCGACACGCTTCACAGCGCTCGTCAGCACGTGACCACCGAGGAAGCCCTGATCAAGGTCGACGCCGATGCCCCATGCCTTTCGCTCCTTCGCGGCAGCGAGGACACCGAGACCGCAACCGCCTGCGACCTGGAAGAGCACGTCGGCGCCCGCGTCAGCCTGCGTGAGCGCGAGCTCCTTGCACTTCGCCTGATCGACGAAGTCCTGCGAGTAGTCGTTGAGCGTCTCGATAGACGGCTTCACCTTCTTCGCGCAGAACTGATACCCGGCGATGAACGCGTCAACGGGCGGGATCTTGAGTCCGCCGACCGACGAGATCGTGTTGCTCTTGGTCACGTTGGCCGCTGCCACACCTGCGAGACAACCCGCCTCCTGCTCGGCGAAAACGATGCCGCGCACGTTCTTCGGCTTGCCCTTCATGAAGGGTGCCGACACGTCGACGATCGCGAACTCCGTGTTCGGGAACTTCTTCGCCACCGCGGCGGTCGAGTCGGACATGAGGAAGCCGACGGCAATCACCATGTCGTACCCGTCCTTCGCACCCTTTGACAGGTTCGGGATGTAGTCCTGCGAGCTCTTCGAGATGAAGACACGCCCCTCAGCACCACCCTTGATCGCCTGCTTCAGGCCTTTGTACGCGAGTGCGTTGAACCCCTTGTCGTTGAGGCCACCGATGTCGGTGACCAGTGCAACGCGATACGCCGCCGACGGCTTTGCCGCACCGACGGACGAGATCACCAGCGCGACGACGGCTACAAGTGCCAGCGCGCCGAGGATCATCCATTTACGAATCGCCACATACCCTCCTTGCTTGCGTGTGAATCGAGCACTCCCGCGAATCTGACGCGCGGCGTTGCCCGAAAGTTGGCGGATCGGTCGCGGGATCCTACAGCGTCACACGGCGACGTGTCGTTCACCACGTGTGCTGATCCAGGAGTTACGTGCGATCGCCGATGACCGATGCGAGCTGGTGCTCCTC
The DNA here is from genome assembly GCA_031400835.1 of Actinomycetes bacterium. GTDB lineage: Bacteria > Actinomycetota > Thermoleophilia > Gaiellales > Gaiellaceae > Gaiella. The sequence continues at coordinate 9,011 of JANNQQ010000394.1, forward strand.
GAGCAACACGCGCCTCGGCTTCGATCCTTCGTACCCGGAGATGATCCCGCGGCGCTCGAGCATGTCAATCAATCGGCCCGCGCGCGTGTAGCCAACGCGCAACCGGCGCTGGATGAGCGAGACCGAGGCTGTCTGCGTTTGCACGACGATCTCGATGGCCTTGTCGAGCAGCGGATCCTCGTCCGGATCGAAGTCGACCTCATCCTCACCCGCTTCGGAGGGTGCGCCTTCGGGCATCGCGAGCAACGTCTCGTCGAGCTGTTGCCCTCGTTGGGCGCGACACTGCACGACGACGAGCGCGACCTCATCCTCATCGACGTACGCGCCCTGCACGCGTTGAAGACGTGACGTCCCGAGCGGCTTGAAAAGCATGTCCCCCTGCCCGAGCAAGCTCTCGGCACCGGATCCGTCGAGAATCACGCGCGAGTCTGTCTGGCTGGAAACGGCAAATGCGATCCGACTTGGAACGTTCGCCTTGATCATGCCCGTGATCACGTCGACTGACGGTCGCTGTGTCGCAAGCACGAGATGGATCCCGACAGCACGTGACTTCTGCGCGAGACGGATGATCGCGTCTTCCACCGCCTGCGGTGACACCATCATGAGGTCGGCGAGCTCGTCGATGACGACGAGCAGATACGGCAGTGGCTCCTCTCCCCTAGCCCGGAACGTGCGATTCGCCTCGGGAAGGTTGCGAGCACGAACGATCGAGAGCCGCTCGTACCGGCGTTCCATCTCGGCGACCACGTTCTGAAGGACCGCCGACGCCTCCTTCGGGCTCGAGACGACCGGCGTCAATAGATGTGGGATCGACTCGTAGTAGTTGAGCTCGATCCGTTTCGGATCGATGAGGATCATTCGCACCTCGTCCGGCGTCGCCCGGAGCAGAATTGAGGTGAGCAGCGTGTTGATGCAACCGGACTTGCCCGAGCCAGTCGTCCCCGCGATGAGCAGGTGCGGCATCTTTGCAAGATCGGTCCAAACGGAGTTGCCGCTGATGTCCTTTCCGAGCCAAACGCTCAGCGGGCTTGCCGTTGCAGGGAGGTCGTCGAAGATATCGCCAAGCGTCACGAGTCGAGGGCTGAGGTTCGGGACCTCGACCCCAACGGCTTGCTTGCCGGGGATCGGAGCCAGGATCCGAATATCGGTGGTCGCAAGTGCGTACGACAGATCGTCTCGCAGCGCCGAGACCTTCGACACCTTGGTTCCAGGCGCGAGCTGCAACTCATAGCGAACCACACGCGGTCCGGCGATCTGGCCGACAATCGTGGCATCGACTCCAAAGTGCGCAAGCGTCTCGACCAGAAGCTTTGCCGTGCGCGCGCTCGCCTCTCCGTTGTCCGTTCGAACGGGCGGACTCTGCTTCAGCACCGACCTGTCGGGGAGCCGATAGCTGGAGGTGGTTGTGAGCCGGTCAAACCCGGTCGCGTCGGCCGCGCTCACGTCCTCACTCGAGTGGACAAGCAACGGAGGTGTTTCATTCGTCGCGATCGGCTCGGTCACTAGGACGTCGGGATAGGCCTCCACCCCGTCGACCGGGGTCACCACGGCCCGCCGAGTCGAGCGTTTGACGACGGGCGGAGCGGCGGTCTCGGCCGTGTCGTCATCCCATTCGAGATTGTCGAACGTACGGCGCGCGGCGGTTCCTACGCGTGCACTCACCGCGCGAACGGCAGTGCCCGAGCTCCGCAAGATGGCGCCTGCCGAGGCGCCGGTGATGAGAAGTGCCCCGGCCAGCAGGATTGCGACTCCGATGATGGCTGAGCCCGTGCCGCCGACGACGCGTGCGATGCCTCCGCCGAGGACCTCCCCCACGACTCCGCCGTGAGCCGCGCCCAATGTCATCAGGAGACCCAGGATCGTGACCCCGAGACCCACTCGGAACGGAGTCACGCTCACGAGCGTGCTCCGAACGAGCATCAATCCACCAACGCCGCACAACACAGCAGGTACAAGAATCGCCGCGACCCCGAGGAGATCATCAAGCCACTCGGTCACGTACTCGCCGGCGAAGCCGCCTTCCCAACCGAGCCAGAGAATGGCCGCGAGCATGAGGCCCGTGGCGGCGAGTCCCAGCCCCCAGAGCTCAGGGTGGTGATGCGCCTTCAGCGGGGTTCTGGCAGCGCGTGCCCGCACGGGCTTGCGTCGCGCCGGAGCGCGTCGTGGTACTACCTTCTTGCGGGACGCCGGAGCCCGGCGCTTCCTACTCGTCGCCATCTCGCTGCCCCTTCTGCGTCCGCCCCGCGTATCCTGCGCCGAGTGCCGGTCGTCGTCGGGGTAGCGGTTGGAGGAGCGCTCGGGGCGCTCGCGCGTTATGGCATCGACGAGTGGGTCGGTCGCCGCTCCGGCGCGTTCCCTTGGGGGATCTTCGTCGTCAACATCTCAGGCGCATTTCTGGTTGGGATGTTCGTGGTGGTCATGGAGCCGAGATTTGGCGACGCCACCTGGGTGCGCACCGCTGTGCTCACTGGATTTCTGGGGGCGTACACCACGTTCTCGACGCTCTCCCTCGACACGTACCGCCTGCTCGACGAGGGGCACATCGCGACGGCGCTTGCCAATTCTGTGGGCTCGCTCGCACTCGGGCTCGTGGCCGTCTGGTTCGGCCTCACCGTCGGCCGCACCATCGTGTGATCTGACCCTCCCCGGTCCTCTTCCCGTCGTCCGTTACGCGTCGAGTCTCCCGATCCGATCGACGAGGAGCTCGAAGAACCCGCCGGTCTCGAGGTCAACGCCGACCGCAGCGTTTGGACGTCGCTCGGTTCTCTGCCAGAGATCCACAACCGTCCGACCGCGGCACAACTCCGACTCAAGCTCGACCTCGACGTTCCGCACGAGCTTGCCCACGAGATCAGGGTTGATGACCTCCGCAACTGCGACGGCGTCGTGGATTGGTGCTCCTTCCCACCCGTAGGTCACCGCGTGATAGACGGAGAAGAAGTCTATGAGCTCTGCGACGAACGTTCCGACGGAGCCGAGGGCGCGGAGTCGCGACTGCAACGCAGGGGTCGTCACCGCGCGATGTGTGACGTCAAGCCCGATCATCGTGACGTCGAGTCCGCAGTGAAGCACCGCGTGTGCGGCTTCTGGATCGGCCCAGATGTTGAACTCCGCCGCCGGCGTCATGTTGCCTTCGGCAATCGCACCGCCCATCAACACGATCCGCTCGATACCTGCGGTCCCGTGGCGATCGAGGTAGTGGGCGATGTTCGTCAGCGGCCCGGTAGGGACGAGAGTCACCGCACGGCTAGCGGCCGCGACAGCCTGAGCGATGAAATCGACGGCCGGCATTGCGATCGGAGTGGCTATCGGTTCGGGCAGTGACGGGCCGTCGAGCCCGCTCTCTCCATGAACATGTGCCGCCACGTGGAGGGGCCGCCGTAGTGGCCCTTCTGCACCAACAGCAACCGGGATGTCGTCACGTCCGACCAGCGCCAGGACGCGAAGCGCGTTTGTCGTCGTCTTCTCAAGCGTCTGGTTCCCGTAGGTCGTGGTGACACCGAGAAGCTCAAGCTCCGGGCTCCCGAGCGCCAGGAGAAGCGCTATCGCGTCGTCGTGGCCGGGATCGCAGTCCAGGATGATCGGTATCGGCGCCATCGCGACCGAACCATACGCGCGCCTAGACGTCTCTAGCGTTCGAAAATGGCATCGACCTCGGCGCTCGTGGGAAGCGATGGCTGCGCCCCAAAACGCGAGGCAGTGAGCGCCCCGGCAGCGCAGGCGCGACGAAGCGCCTCGTCGTGATCGCGACCTTCGAGGAGCGAGACCAGCAGGCACGCCGTGAACGCATCTCCTGCGGCGGTCCCGTCCACCGCCTCAACCGACGGTGGGAGAGCCCGAGACACCTCCTGCCCATCCTCGAGCAATGTGGCGCCCTCAGCCCCATGTGTCACCGCCACGAGGCCGTCGCGACGGACGAGCTGTTCGAGCTCGTACGTGTTCACCACCGTGAGATCGGCATCGACGGGAACCGGACGTGCAGGCGCGGCGTTGAGACAGAACATTCCTGCGCATGCCTCCCAGGCGGAGACGAGCGCCTCGTCTGGGATCTCGAGCTGGCAGAGAACCGCGTCATGAGGAGGCAGCTCGATCGCGCCAAGAAGCGCGTTCGCCCCCGGAGCAACGGCAATCGTGGTCTCGCCGGCGGCGTCGACCTGAATCAGGGCAACTCCGGTCGGGGTGTCGAACGTGCGCAGCTGGAGTTCGACGCCGGCCTCGCGCAGCCCGCTGAGCGCTTCGTCGCTAAACACGTCGTTCCCAACCGCACCGATCATCGTGACCGTGGCTCCCAGCCGTGCACACGCAACCGCCTGGTTCGCCCCCTTCCCTCCCGGGACGCGTTCGAAGACGGCGCCGGTCACGGTCTCACCGGGTCGAGGGAGTTGCTCGACACGCGCAACGAGATCGAGATTGATCGATCCCACGATGGTGATCCGCGGTCTCACGCGGCGGACCTTACGCCGCTAGCGCGCGGAGATCATCAACGGTCGATGCGAAGAGTGTGTCATGAAGGTCGAAGAGTCCCGCCCAGAGCGACGACCGGTCAGGTGCCGCGTCGAGCCGAACGGCGTCGGCGAGCCCCTGGAGAGCGCGCACCATCACGGCGAGCTCGAGATAGGCCGAGGCAACTCGATCCGGACAGGCATCGACACCGGCGCGGAGCAGCACCGGACGCCACTCAACGAGCTCGCCGGCCCCGGGTCCTCCATACCATGAGCGCCCCTCAGCGCGATCGGGTTCGAGCTCATGGAGGTACGCGCCCAGCGGACGCTCAAGGCCGGCGAGCGCGGTCTCGATGCGATCGGCTGCGTGGCGAAGCGCTGCGCGCCTGCCGCCTGCTGTCGCTGGCATTGCGTCTCCACGGTTCCAACGCTCGAGCAGGCGGCAAAATGCGATCGCGGCCGCCTCGCAGGCCTGGAGTTGGATCACAACGCGCCGAGACGAGCCCACCGTGCGGGCGTGGAACTCGATGACATCGGCCCAACCTTCCATCTGCGTCTAAACCTCGATCACCACAGGAAGAATCATCGGTCGGCGCCGTGTCCGAGCGTAGACCAGCTTCGCGATCGAGTCGTGCACGTGCTCCTGGAGCAGCTTGATCTCGGTGATTCCATCCCTCGCAAGCTGCGCCACAACCCGATCGGCCTCATCGCGAAGGTCGTCGAGAAGCTCTTCGTCCTCGGCAAACCCGCGCGCGATCAGCTCGGGCGGCGCAATCTCGATGCCATCCGAAACAGCGACGGTTGCGACCACAATCAGGACACCGTCCTCCGAGAGCCGCCGCCGATCGCGCAGGGCAACATCCTGAACATCGCCGACCCCAAGGCCGTCGACGAACGTCACTCCGGCTATGACCTTGTCGACGATTCGAGCGCCCGATGAGTCAAGTTGAACGACTGAGCCGTTCTCCGCAATCACGATGCACTCATCGGGTACACCGGCGTCGCGCGCGAGAGCGGCGTGGGCCGCGAGCATCCGATACTCGCCGTGAATCGGCATTACGGCCTTCGGTCGAACGAGTGCAAGCAGCGTTCGCATCTCCTCGGAGCACGCATGCCCCGAGACATGAACCACGGCGATCTCCTGATGGAGCACTTCGGCACCGGCCTGTGCGAGTCGGTTGATCGAATCGTGGACGCGCAACTCGTTGCCCGGGACGGGCTTCGCCGAGATGATCACCGTGTCGCCAGCCTCGACGGTCACGTTCTGGTGGTCGCCATAGGCAATCCGCGTGAGTGCCGACATCGGCTCCCCCTGGCTGCCCGTACAGAGAATGAGCACCCAAGGAGGCGACGGTTCGAGATCCATCGCCTCCTTGGGTGAGATAAAGGCGTCCTCGGGGATATCGACGAAGCCGAGGTTTCGCGCGATGTTCATGTTCTTGCGCGCTGAGCGTCCAACGACCGCGACCTTCCGGCCATTCTCGATCGCGACCTCCGCCGCCTGTTGCATCCGGTGGATGTTGGATGCGAACGACGCGACAATGATCTTCCCCTTGCGCAGCGGGATCAGCTGCCTGAAGGCCTCGCCGACCAGTCGCTCCGACCCGGTCATTCCGGGTCGCTCCGCATTGGTCGAGTCGCCAAGGAGCAGGTCGATGCCGAGATTGCCGAGCTCTGCGAGGCGACCTACATCCGTTTTCAGTCCATCGACGGGCGTATGGTCGAGCTTCCAGTCGCCCGTATGAAGAACGCGACCCGCAGGGGTCTCGATCACGATCGCCACTGCGTCGGGGATCGAGTGCGCCATCCGCACGAATGAGAGCTTGAACGACCCAATCTCCATCACGCCGTTCTCGGGAACCGCCTCGCGAAGCTCCGTCTTGGCAGAGAGTCCATGCTCGTCGAGCTTCGACTTGATAAGCCCGAGTGTGAGCCGCGTCGCGATGACCTCGTCGACGTCGACCTCGCGGAGCACGTACGGCAGCGCCCCCACATGGTCTTCGTGCCCGTGCGTGAGGACGATCGCCCGCACCGGTCGGTCGTAGAGATACGAGAAGTCCGGGAGGACGAGATCGACACCAAGATGCTCGTCGCGAGGGAAGGCAAGCCCGGCGTCTATGACGATCGTCTCGTCGCCATACTCGTACACCGTCATGTTCTTCCCGACCTCGCGGAGACCGCCGAGGGGGATGATCCGAAGCGCGTTGCTCACGCGTAGAGTCTACGCGGCGATCGGCGCGAGCAGACCGAGACGTTCGAGACAGCCACGCACCAAAGCCGTCTCGCTCTCGTCGGCATCGACGAGCGGCAGTCGTACAGTGCCAGCAGGAAGCCCGAGGAGATTGAGCGCACACTTGATTGCGATCGGGTTCCCCTGCACTCGAAGAATGTCGATCGCTGGTCTGAGCTGCTCGTCGAGCTCTCGTGCCCCGTCGCGATCACCCGCACCGAAGCGCGTCACCATGTCTTGCACCTGCTGCCCGACGACGTGTGTGTGCACACAGATACCGCCCACCGCGCCAAGCTCGAGAAACGGGAGCATCAGGTCGTCGTCGCCCGCGTACAGATCCAGACCGCAGTCGATGATGTTTCTCGCCTGGTCGAGCTCGTTCTCCGCCTGCTTCGCCTGCTTGACTGCACGGACGTTGTCAATCTCGGCGAGCCGAGCGATAGTCGCAGGCTCGATGTTGATCACGGATCGCGTTGGGATGTTGTATGCGATGACCGGGCGATCGGTAACGGCCGCCACGGCCTCAAAATGCGCGACGATCCCACGCTGAGGCGGTCGATTGTAGTACGGCGTCACGACCAGAAAACCGTCGACTCCGAGGGCATGCGCCCGCTCGGTGAGATGGACTGAATGCGCCGTCGAGTACGTCCCCGTTCCCGCGACGACTGTCGCACGCCCTCCGATCTCATCGACGGCGGCCTCGTAGAGAGCAAGTCGCTCGTCGTCGGTGAGCGTCGGGCCCTCGCCGGTTGTGCCGGTGACGACGATCCCGTCAGAGCCGTTGTCGACAAGATGGCGTGCCAGCGCGCGAAACCCGTCGAGGTCGACGCTCGCATCGGGAGCGAATGGCGTGACAATCGCGGTGAGCACCGACCCGAGCATCTGAGAGATTGTAGAGACCTTGACCATGCGATACTGGCGTTGCCGCCACGAACCTCAGGAGAGACCATGCTGAAGGACTTCAAGGACTTCCTCATGAAGGGCAACATCATCGATCTTGCGGTTGCGCTGGTGATGGGCCTCGCATTCGCTGCGGTCGTGACCTCCTTCGTGGAGAACCTCGTGATGCCCGTGATCGCAATGATCATCGGCAAGCCGGACTTCAGTGGTCTGTCGTTCACGATCAACGACTCGGTCTTCCGGTACGGGTCCTTCATCACTGACGCGATCACGTTCGCCGCCACTGCTACCGCGATCTTCTTCTTCGTCGTGAAGCCGATTGGGGTCGCGATGGGCCGCGGGAAGACGACCGAGAACGAGGGTGTCTCCGACGAGGAGCGACGTCACCAGGAGCTGCTCGACGCGCTTCGCGTCCGGGGATAGGTGCCTAGGCGCCTCCCATTCCGGACGATGCACCGGGGGGACAGGCGGACGCGTCCGAGGTGAGGCAATGTGCGCGCTCCCCCCAGTGCAGACTGAAGGCTGGACTGGGTCTAAAGGATCGCGTCGAGCCCGATCGTGAGCCCGGGGGGCAGAGAGCGGACCGCCGCAACCGCGCGGAGGACACC
>JANNQQ010000395.1:0-5324 GCA_031400835.1 Actinomycetes bacterium
CGATGGTCATCTCGGTACGGATCTGCTCGCGGAATGCGTTGAAGTTAGGAATGAAGAACGGCGAGACACGGTCGGCACCCCGCTCGCGCATGACCTCCTGCTGCGCCAGAATTCCCCCAACACCACCGATCGCAGAGCCGACGACGATGCCGACGCGAGCAGGGTCGTAGACCTCGATACCACCCGCGGCCCACGCCTCCTTGGCGGCGGCAACCGCGAAGAGCACGTTGCGCTCCATGCGCCGTACCTCTTTTGCGGGGGCGACCGTTTCGGGGTCGAAGCCCTTCACCTCAGCGGCGATCCTCACGGGGAAGCTCGACGCATCGAAGGATTCGATCCAACCTATGCCGCTCGTCCCCGAAATGGCCGCATCCCAGGTTGACTGGGCATCGAGCCCAAGCGGTGTGACCGCACCAAACGCCGTGACGACTACGCGTCTCATCGCGCAAGCCTACGCGGACCTAATGGCTTGTATCGTCCGAAGCAGCGATGCCGCGCGACGTGCCAGACAGCCCGGTTGAGGGTTTGCCATTCCCACCCATGGAGGCAGCACTCGTCCGAACGCTGCCGGAGGGACCTGAGTGGCAGTTCGAGCCGAAGTGGGACGGATTCCGTGGCGTCCTGGAAAATCTCGAAGGCGAGCTGCACCTGTGGTCGCGAAACGCACGCCCCTTGCTGCGGTACTTCCCCGAGCTCGCAAAGCTCGGGGACATCCTCCCACCCCAGTCGGCCCTCGATGGGGAGATTGTCATCGTGCGCGAAGGTGTCCTCGACTTCGACGCAATGCAGACCCGCCTCCACCCCGCCGAGAGCCGGATCAACCGCCTTTCGGGCGAGATTCCAGCGTTGTTCATCGCCTTTGACGTGCTGACCTGGAGGGGCGTCGCGCAGGTCGACAAGCCGCTCTCGGAACGACGGGCGCTCCTCGAGTCCGAGTCCGACGGCTTTACGCTTTCACCGGTGACCGTCGACCGGGCGGTTGCGATGCAGTGGCTCGATTCGTTCGAGGCGATCGGGCTCGATGGGGTAATCGGGAAGCGCGTCGATCTGCCGTACCGCCCAGGAGCCCGCGACGCTGTGGTCAAGATCAAGCCGGAGAAGACGGCCGACTGCGTTGTGGTTGGTGTCCGCTGGAAGAACCGCCCCGAGAGGCTCGCGACGCTCCTCCTCGGGCTCTACGCCGATGATGGGACGCTCGACTACGTCGGATCGGCTGCCATCGCGGCAGGGCGTCACGACGACATTGCAGCGCTCGTACTTCCGCTCGTTTCGGAGACGGCGGCGTATCGACCCGGCGAGCCAAACCGTTGGGGCGGCAGCGGATTGGAGGAGACACCCGTGCGACCCGAGCTCGTGGTCGAGGTGCGCTACGACAAGGTTCAGGGCACGAGATTCCGCCACGGCACGAAACTCGTGCGTTTCAGGCCTGACAAGGACGCGAGCGCCTGCACCTGGCACGAGCTCACACCTGCGGCCGATCCGAGCACGACCCTTGCAGGTCTGCTCAGCTAGCCGAGCGCCAGTTCGCAGCCCTGGGCGGATGACTCAACGATCGCCTCCAGGATGCGAAGCACGCTCAGCGCTTCGGCGGGCTTGACGACGAGCTCCGCTTCGCCCCGGACAGCGCGGAGAAACGAGTTGATGCCCTCAAACCACTGCCCACCGTCACCCAAATGCGTGAAGGGTGTGCCGACGATTGCGTTGTCACCGTCCACCGCAAAGAACTGGAGCGGCGCGCCTTTCCCGTAGAGGCCTGTCGATCGATCGGCTCCCCCGTGGGTGCCCTGGACGGTAACCCGTTCCTCTTCGAGACAGAACGAAGCCCAGGCAACGTGCATGCGCAGCGTCCCACCGTTCGCGAGCGTCAGCGTGGCGATGGCTGTGTCATCCACGTCGAAGCCACCATCGCCCCGATCGGTTCCCCATCCGCCAAGCCCGACGCCGAGAGCGCCGAGCCTGCCGCTGACCTGCCCGCGAACGCGAGTCACCTCGGGAAACCCGAGGATGAACATCCCCAGGTCGAGCATATGGACGCCGATATCGAACAGTGCCCCTGCCCCAGCGAGCTCGCTGCGGGTGAACCAGCTCCCGTACCCGGGGATGCCCGCGGAGCGCATCCAGCGGACGTCGGTGAAGTAGACATCTCCGAGGCGGCCTTCGGCAACGGCATCGCGCATCGCGAGCGAGGTCGGGTGAAACCGCATGTGCTGGTTTACGCTAAGAACGCGATCGGCGCGATTGGCGGCCGCAATCATGTTCTCCGCGTCGGCACTGGAGACCGAGATCGGCTTCTCGCAGAGCACGTGCTTTCCGGCTTCGAGCGCGGCTATCGCAATTGGTGCGTGAAAGACGTTTGGCGTCCCGATGAAGACGACATCGATGTCGGGGAGCGCCAGTAGCTCGGCGTGATCAGTGAACACGCCAGCGATTCCGAACTCCTTCGCGACCTCGGCGGCACGACCCTGGGCGGGATCGCAAATCGCGACGACCTCGGTTCCGCCTTTGAGGAGCGCGGGGATATGACCTTGCCGCGCGATCGCGCCGCCGCCGATGATTCCCGCTCGAAGTGCTCTAGACGTTGTCACTCCGTGACCGTACCCCGTTCAGGAGGCGGAGGTCAGCGGAACCGTCAGCTACGCCAGCGGCTCACCCCGAGGGCGATGATGTACACGAGACCACTTACCGCGCCGAGCTGCACGTACGGGGTGCCGCTCCGACCGTGAGCCCACTCCCAGGCGCACATCCCGATGATCATGGCGAGCGTGACGTTCCCCGTGAGGAGCGTTGCTCGGTTGTCGACGCCTACCCAGTACTCGTCGCGCCCGTCGCCGCGCAGCCCTCGCACCATCTCGCTGCGTCCGCCGATGAGAATGAGACCTCCGAGCCCGGCCATCACCAACAGCGAGAACAACCCGGAACGAGGTTCGCCGCCGATCCAAAGCGCGACGAGGAAGATCACGCCGAGGAGCAGCGAGAACCCGGGAAGGAACCATTTTGTCGTCAGCGTCATCCTTGTCATCCTTTTGTTGGCGAGCATTGTCATCATCAGTTCCGGCGGCTCAGGATCGCGAGCGCGGCCAGGCGGGTCGTTTCAGCGACCAGGAGCAGCAGTCCGTAGACCAGTCCGCTATCGCCCCTGATCCCAGAGGCCAGAAACAACACCGCCAGCGTGGCGACGAGCACCATCCCCATCGCACTCGTTGCACGGTGCTCGAGCCCGCGCGTTCGTTCGTCGTCGTCGGCTCCCCCGAGGATGCGCATCGTGTCGCTGCGACTGCCAAGCACGACGACGAGGCCGAGTCCGAGGGTAATCCCAGCCCAGACCCCACCAGGGCCGGGCTGACCACCGATCCAGAATGCAACAAACGTGACCACCGCGACGACTCCGATGAGTACCGGCGCGACCCACACTGGAAGCGACATCTGCTGCTGTGTCTGCATTGACCTCATCCCCTCGACGTTGGTAAGACGCCCACGCATCAGCGTGAGCCCAGGCTCTCGACGAATTCACCTTGGGAGGGTGCCCCCCGCATCACGGGCGCACCGTCTGCGCGATAGCGATCGAACGTGACCGGCAACCCGCGAGCAGGTCCGAACAGTTCCGGTCGATCCTGAACGTGGAAGTGCAGATGAGGCTCCGAGGAGTTCCCTGAATTGCCGCAGGCGCCGAGCAGATCGCCCGGACGCACCATCTCACCGCGCCGGACGCGAACGCTGCCCTTCCGAAGATGTGCGAGCAATACGTACTCGTTGTTACCAAGATCAAGCAGGACATGGTTGCCGGCCGGATTTGCCGGGTTCTGGACTTGCACTCGGGGCTGGTTGTCGCGAATGCCGTCCACCACCTCAACGACGCGACCAGCGGCGGGCGCTAGCACTGCCCTCCCCCACGCCCAGTAGTCCGTGTTCTTCGTGCCTGCGCCGCGATGGGTAGCACCCGCCTGCCATGCAACGAGGTCGAGCGCATGCCGCTGGTCAGGCGCAATGACGTGATAGTTCTGGCGCTCGGTGTGACCGCCCCAGAACACCCACCACGTACCTCGAAAGGGAAGCGATAGGCGTGCATGCTGCCGGTACGTCACGTTCGGATCGCGCGGGAGCGCCTGACGGGGTCGTAGGTTGATACTGGTTATCGCCCCACTAGCGTCGAATATGACCTCAAGCGCGAGCGTCTTGGTTCCCCAGCGATAGTCGGCGACGTATCCGCCCATGTCCGGAGCGAGTGGGAGAACCGATTCGCCGAGGCGCTTGCCGAGAGGCGCTACTCCAACGGTCTCGGCGAGCACTCGTTCGACCTGAGTGCGAGGCACTGCGAGAGCGAGTGCCGGCGCGAACCGTGCAACGACACCCTCGGCATCGCCTGCACGCGCGAGGGCACCGATCGAGCGACCAGCCCTACGGATCTGGGCCTGCGCGGCGGTATACGCACGCGGGACCGTGGCGGCACGCGTACCGACGTTGGGGGCTGCCGTCGACGCCGCACCTTCACGCGGGCTGCGTCCCCCTACCCAGAGCACCGAAAGACAGAGAACGCCCAGGAACAGCGGCACCCCCTGAAGACATCGTCTACGAACCGTCATCAAAGACCTCCTCTACCGAACGGCCGAAGAACCGCGCAAGAGCGAGCGCCAGTGCCAGCGACGGTGTGTACCGGCCGGTCTCGATCGAGATGATCGTCTGCCGTGAAACACCCATCGCAGTTGCCAACTGGGCTTGTGACAGCCCACGGTCGGTTCGCAGGGATCGGATTGTGTTGACCATTGATGTAAAGCTACCTTGACATCATCCCTATGTCAAGGGAGCTTTACATCAGGCTTCTGGGTCGCGCCGAGCTCTCGAGGGCTGCACCCGTTTGGGCTCGCCTGGCATCTTCGGGAAGTTCGGTGGATACGGAGCCTCCGCAATTCCAGCTTGCTCGTCGCGCTCGACCCATGCGAGGAGCCGCTCGAGATCGCAGACCGCGTTGTCAATCCCCGCGTTCACATCCCCGAGGGACGCGAACCGGGCAGGCATTGTCGCGAGCGTGAAGTCCTCCGGCTCTGCGTCGGCCAGCTCAGCCCAGGTGAGAGGAGCGGAGACAGGGGCGTGCGGCAGTGGTCGTACGGAGTACGCGCTCGCGATCGTCCGGTCCCGGGCGTTTTGGTTGTAGTCGATAAACACTCGCTCACCTCGCTCCTCCTTCCACCAGGCGGTGGTGACGAGATCGGGCGCGCGCCGCTCGACTTCGCGGGCGAACGCGAGTGCGCAGCGACGGACGATCGGAAACTCCCACCGCGGCTCGATGCGCACGGCGACGTGGATCCCTCTGTTGCCCGAGGTCTTTG
>JANNQQ010000396.1:0-2151 GCA_031400835.1 Actinomycetes bacterium
CGATCGACCGCGAGAAGCTGTACTCCCCTGCGGAGGCGTTCCACATCCTCAAAGGGCTGCCCAGCGCGAAGTTCGATGAGACGGTTGAGGTGCACTTCACGCTCGGGCTCAACGTCCGTCACGCGGAGGAGCAGCTTCGCGGAACGATCATGCTCCCGAATGGGACAGGCCGTTCGATGAGGGTTGTCGTTTTCGCAGAGGGTGACAAGGCCCGCGAGGCGGAGGAGGCCGGAGCGGATGTCGTTGGCTCGGCTGATCTCGCCGCAAAGATCGAGGGTGGGTTTGTCGACTTCGACGTAGCCATAGCGACGCCCGATCAAATGGGCAACGTCGGCCGACTTGGGCGTGTGCTTGGGCCACGTGGGTTGATGCCAAACCCGAAGACCGGCACAGTGACGTTTGACGTTGCCAAGGCGGTCGCCGATGCGAAGGCAGGCAAGCTCGAGTACCGCACCGATCGCGGGGCGAACGTTCACCTCCCGATCGGCAAGAAGAGCTTTTCGGAGAGGCAACTGGTCGAGAACTACGCGGCACTCATCGAGGAGATCGTGCGGGCGAAGCCTGCGTCCTCGAAGGGTCGGTACATCAAGGGGGTCACCCTGACGACCACCATGGGCCCCGGGCTGCACATCGACCCGACGCGAATCCGGGACATTGTCGAGGAGATGCAGGAGGCCGTTCCGGCATGACCAGACTGTCTGTGCTTGGCTTCGGCCTCGCACCGACACCGTATTGACCAACTGCCCGTCGCCAGAGACAGCCGGCAGCCGCGCAAGCGGCAGAAGACCGGCCGAGGTGGCCTCGCACGAGATTTGGGCTTTCCGCCCTCTCCGTCGAGCCCGCCTACAGGCGGGCTCGATACATCGAAGGGAGGTGGAAAATGCACAAGAGTGAAAAGGAGCAGGTCGTCGCAGAGCTCACCGAGCAGCTGCGTGCGGCCGAGTCGTTGATCGTCGCGGACTATCGAGGGTTGACCAATGCGCAACTTGTTGCGCTGCGGTCGCGACTGCACGAGCACGGCGCCAAGCTCCAGGTCGTCAAGAACACGCTCACCCGCCGCGCCGCTCGGGCCGCCGGAGCTGAGTCGCTTCTCGTGTTGCTCGAGGGGCCATCGGCAATCGCGTTCGTCGAGACCGACGGTGACCCCGTCGCGGTCGCGAAGGCGCTCGCCGATGTCGCCAAGGAGACAAAGATCATGACTCTCCGTGGTGGGGTGCTCTCGGGAAAGACGATGAGTGGCGCGGACGTCGAGGAGCTTGCGAAGCTTCCGTCGGTCGACATCATCAAGAGCCAGCTCGTTGGGGTGATCGTAGCCCCGTTGACGCAGCTGCTCGGTCTGCTCGAGGCGCCGGTACGTGACTTCGTTGGGCTGATCGATGCTCGCGTGACGCAATTGGGGGGCACTTCTGCTGAGGCAGAATTGCCTATCGCGCAGGCTGAGACCGTTGTCGAGACTCCGGTAGCGGAGACGGCGGTTGAAGAGACGGCTACTGAGCCAGCGGCTGAGGCTGCCGTTGAGGAGGCACCGGCTGAGGCGCCAGCCGAGGAAGTGGTCGCCGATGAGCCGACCGCAGAGGCCGAAGTTGAAGTCGTGGCGACCGAGGTTGAAGCCGAAGCGTCAGACGACCCCGAAACCGAATAGCCGACACCAAATACGACTAGGCAGTTCTCCCTCGGGCAGAAATGCCCACACGGCAGAAATGCCCACTGAAAGGAAACGAACTGATGGCATCCGATACAGCGAAAGTCCTTGAGACGCTCGGCAAGATGACCGTTCTTGAGCTCGTCGAGCTCAAGAAGGCGATCGAAGAGGAGTGGGGCGTCACCGCCGCCGCTCCAATGGCGGTCGCTGCGGCGGCCCCTGCGGGCGGCGAGGCAGCGGCGGAGGAGAAGGATTCCTTCGACGTCGTCCTGACCGGCGCTGGCGACAAGAAGATCCAGGTCATCAAGGTCGTCCGCGCGGCGACCGGGCTTGGTCTCAAGGAGGCGAAGGACGTCGTCGACGCCGCTCCGACCACGGTCAAGGAGGCGCTCGCCAAGGACGAGGCCGACAAGCTCAAGGCCGAACTCGAAGAGGCCGGCGCGAGCGTCGAGCTGAAGTAACACCAGTCGCTCTGGCGCTTTCGAGCAGGCCTACCGCCTGCTCGAAAG
>JANNQQ010000397.1:0-2823 GCA_031400835.1 Actinomycetes bacterium
CGTCCTCGACGCCGACATCGACCGCCTCATGGGAGAGCGCACGGCCTCTCGGCCTGTCGCCTCAGGGCGCATCGCGGCACCGCGCGCGCTCGAGTTTGGTCTCGTGCTCTCGGCGCTCTCATTTGCGTTGCTGGCCTCCACGGTGAACGTCCTGACGGCACTGCTGGCGCTCGTCGGGAACCTGTTCTACGTCGTCGTCTACACGGCGTACCTCAAACGCTCAACCGATCGCAACATCGTGATCGGCGGCGCAGCCGGTGCTGTCCCACCGCTCGTGGGATACGCGGCGGCATCAGGCAACCTGGCTCTGCCGGCATTGTGGCTCTTTCTGATCGTGTTCCTGTGGACGCCCCCACACTTCTGGGCGCTCGCCCTGATGATCAAGGAGCACTACGCAGCGGCCAACGTGCCGATGCTGCCGGGGACGCGCGGCGACCGCGAGACGACGCGTCAGATCCTTCTCTACTCGGTCGCGATGGTCGCCTTTACGCTGGTCGTCGGTGTTTCGCTTGGCCTGCTCTACACGATCGTCGCAGCTGCGCTGGGAGCGTGGTTCGTCTGGCTTGCCTTGAAGCTCAGGAGAGATACCTCGCGACACAACTCCATGGTGCTGTTCCACTACTCGCTCGCGTACCTCGCGCTTCTCTTCGTCGCCGCAGCGGTCAACCCGCTCGTTCTGTAGCCCGCGCGGCCGCTAGATCCCACTCCGACAGCCCACAATGGTGGAGTTCTGTGTGAGGTCTGCGGTTTGCACCGACAAGAAGGCCGCCCGACGGCATCCCCCATCTGAGGGACGGCCAGGGGGCACAGGGTGCCGACAACTGAGGACATGCGCACACTTCTCCTCGCCTCCGTCTGCGTCGCTGTCGCCACCGCGACCCTCGCGTCCGGCGCCGCGCTCGCCAAAGACGCGCGGCAGGTCGGACCACCGAAGAGCCTCCACGGCTTCCTCCTGAAGCCAAACGAGCCCGTCACACGGGTGTTCCCACGGACACCGGCGTTTGCCTGGAGTCCTGTTCGGGGCGCACAGTGCTACGAGTTTGAGCTCGCAACGAGTCGTTCGTTCTCGAGCAACTCTGTGATCTGGTCGAATGTGCAGGACGCCGCCGGTGCCAAGGCGTGCCAGGCCGTTCCGGCAGACACGGGAGCGACGACCGGCAGCGCCTCAGACCCGACGGTGGAGGGTGCCGCCCCCGTAGTCACCACCCCGGCCACGACACCAGCGCTTCTCCAGCCGCTCCGTGTTCCCGCCGTCTCCGTCGATCTTGTGTTGCCCTGGTTCACCGGTAACCCCTACGCGCTGTATGCGCGGGTGCGCGCCGTGACGAACAGCGGATCTACGAAGTGGAGTAGCCCGTTCGGGTTCAACATGCGTTGGCAGAGCAGGCCCGCACCCCAGCAGTCTCCGCAGGGCATGGTCCGGTGGACCACGGTCGAGGGTGCTACCGGCTATCAGGTCTGGTACCCGCAAATCGGCAAGTCGTTCTCCACCAACACGAACACCGCGGATCAGCGCGAGCTGTACATCTTCCATCGGAATGATCCAACCTGGTGGTCGAACGTCCAGTGGCGTGTCCGTGCGGTGCGCCGCGTCTCGGGCACGATCGCGAACGGTCTCCCGTCGGTCTCGTTCGGCCAGTGGAGCCCGACCTACCTCGCGGTGAACCCAGCTCTTGCGACCGGACCGATCACGCTGTCGGCCGCGATCTCGGATCGCTCGTCAACGCGTTACAACCCGAAGGCCCACGAGCTGATGCCGTCGCTCGCATTCAACGGCGATCAGGGCTTCGACGGTCGGGCGTACAAGTACTTCCGGGCATACGTCTCTACGGATAGGGACTGTGTCAACGTGGTCTTCAAGGGTTCAGTCGTCGGGAGCCCGGCATTCGCGCCGCGCACCTCAGGCCCACTGAAGCTTCCCCCGGCGGCAAGCGATATCGCAACGTTTGAGGCGAAACCGTTCCCGCAAGCCGTGCCGGACGACAAGTCCGAAGGCACCAACGTGGCCTGGACGGCCGATTGGCGACCCTTCACGGCGACCGAGACCGTGCCCGCCAGCACGACGACGGCGCCCACCACAACGGACGGTCCGGTCGACGAGTCGCAGACGGTTGTTCAGGCACGGGTGGATCTTCCTGACGTCGACTTCCCGAGCACCCGGTACTACTGGACGGTTGTTCCAGTCGACAACCAGGTCAATCCGTCAGACGAGACGAAGTTCGGATACGTCGACGTCGAAACGCCCCAGGACGCCTGCCAGGCAGGCCGGGTCGCGAGCTTCGGCAAGGAGAGCGACGGCGTCCGCACCGGGAACAGCTCCGGAACCCCGTTCGTCTCAGGGCTCGCCCCGAACGGACGCTTCATGAACTCAACGGGTGCACGCCCCACGGTCTACTCAACCCCGCTCGTCGCCTGGGAGCCAGCGACCGGAGCCACGGCCTACCAGGTGCAGTGGTCGAAGACGCGATACCCCTGGCGCGCCGCGGGCACGGTGAAGACCTTCGCTACCTCCATGATCCTGAGCCTGCCTTCCGGTACGTGGTACTACCGGATCCGCGGTCTCAACCAAGCGCAGATCCGCAGAGCCGAGATGGCCTGGTCGGCGCCCGTCGCACTCAAGGTCGCGACACCGAAGTTCACGATCTCGGGGGGCTAGCCCTCCCACGCAAGCGCTAAGGTCGGGACCCTATGGGTCCCGACCTTGCACTGGCTCTCGAGCTTGCGGATACGGCCGACGGGATCTCCCTCGGCCGTTTTCGCGCGCGCGACCTTGTCATCGAGACAAAGTCCGTTGCCACTCCGGTGACCGAGGCCGCCCGCGCC
>JANNQQ010000398.1:0-5347 GCA_031400835.1 Actinomycetes bacterium
TCATCAGTCAGGGGGTATCCCGCCTGTTGGGCTGCCTCGAACCAGGCCTTGAAGAGCGGTGTGGATGCTGGGCCACGCTCGAGCATGAGCGGCCCGTCGCCAGCCCTCACGTGCGTACACAGACAGGCCGCCCGGCTTGTCCGGGAACATTGCTGCCGGCTCCGCGTAGATGTAAGCCTGCAGAGCTCCGATCATCGCTGAGATGATCCACAGCGCTATCGCCCATTTGCCGCCGAGATAGACGATCGAGAACGCGAGTCCCACGAGGAGGAACCCCGGGTTCGCAAGGCCGATAACGACTCCGTCGTACCAGCGCATCGTCTTCAGCAGGCGACGTTCGTCAACCGCTACTTCAGCCACTCGTCGGTCCTCCTAGATGTCGGTTGTCCCGCGCGCGAACCGCGCGACCCTACACGCCTTGGAGGCCGAATACAATACCGTTGCCCCCTGGGCACGACATGGGTGGTCGCGGGAAGCGGGCAGGCGTATGCTTCTCGCCTGCCATGGCGACGGGAGAAACGACCTACGACTACGTGATTGTCGGCGCGGGAGCTGCCGGCTGTGTACTCGCCCACCGTCTCAGCGCCAACGGGTCGAACCGCGTGCTCGTGCTCGAAGCGGGCCGTCCGGACTACGCATTCGACGTCTACGTCCACATGCCGGCCGCGCTCTCATTCCCGATCGGTAACAAGCTCTACGACTGGAAGTACACGTCCGAGCCTGAACCGCACATGAATGGCCGCAGCGTCTACCACGCCCGCGGGAAGCTCTATGGCGGCTCAAGCGCGATCAACGGAATGATCTTCCAGCGCGGCAACCCCATGGACTACGAGAGGTGGGCGGCGCAACCAGGTCTCGAGAGCTGGGACTACGCCCACTGTCTCCCGTACTTCAAACGGATGGAGACCTGCCTCGCTGGTGCCGACGCGTTTCGGGGCGGCGAGGGGCCGCTCATGCTCGAGCGTGGCCCAGCATCCACACCGCTCTTCAAGGCCTGGTTCGAGGCAGCCCAACAGGCGGGATACCCCCTGACTGATGACGTCAACGGCCACCGGCAAGAGGGGTTCGGGATGTTCGATCGGAACATCTACCGCGGCCGTCGGTTCACCGCCTCTCATGCGTACCTTCGTCCCGCAATGAAGCGCAGCAACGTCGAGGTCGTGCCACGCGCGCTCGCCACGAAGATCCTCTTCGATGGGGACCGAGCCGTGGGCGTCGAGTACACGCAGGGGAAGAACAGTCGGGTTGCCCGTGGAGGCGAGATCATCCTGTGCGGTGGCTCGATCAACACGCCCCAACTGCTCCAACTCTCCGGAATCGGCGACCCAGCCCACCTCAACAGCGTTGGCGTCACCCCGAGGCACGAGCTGCCCGGCGTTGGCGAGAACCTCCAGGATCACCTCGAGGTGTACGTGCAGCACTCGTGCACCAAGCCGGTCTCGGTACAGCCTGCGCTGAAGAAGTGGCGACGGCCGGAGATCGGCTTCCGGTGGCTCTTCCTCCGAAGTGGGCCTGGCGCCACCAACCACTTTGAGGCCGGCGGATTCTGTCGCTCGAACGATGACGTCGCCTACCCCAACCTGATGTTCCACTTCCTCCCCGTTGCGATCCGTTACGACGGGACGCAGCCGGGTGGTGGTCATGGCTACCAGGTGCACATCGGTCCGATGAACTCCGACGCGCGTGGGTCGGTGCGCATCACCTCCACCGACCCGAACGTCAAACCCGAACTGCGCTTCAACTACCTCTCGACGGAGAAGGACCAACGCGAGTGGGTCGAGGCGATCCGCGTTGCACGGAAGATCCTTGGTCAGGCGGCGTTCTCCGAGTACGACGGAGGGGAGATCTCGCCGGGACCCTCGGTGCAGACCGACGAAGAGATTCTCGAGTGGGTGCGGAAGGATGGCGAGACGGCACTCCACCCCTCATGCACGTGCAAGATGGGAACCGATGAAATGGCGGTCGTTGACCCCGACACGATGGGTGTGCGCGGGCTTGAGGGGCTCCGTGTCGTCGATGCCTCGGTCTTCCCACTCATCACCAATGCGAACCTGTATGCCCCCGTGACGATGGTCGCTGAGAAGGCCGCTGACCTGATCCTCGGCGAGACGCCGCTCGCGGCTGACCGGTCACCGTTTTACCGCCACCCGGCGCCGATCTCGTAGCGGTACCCAGAAGACTCGAGTCTGGACTGCGGCTACGAGCTAACGAGCGTCGCCGCGATGCGCTCGCCAATCATCACGGCTGGAAGGTTCGTGTTCGCTCGCGGGATCTGGGGCATGAGCGAAGCGTCGGCCACGAGTACCCCTTCGACGCCGTTCACTCGGCCATCGGCGTCGCACACAGCGAGCGGGCCGTCCCCCATCACGCACGAACCCACAGGATGGTAGTAGTGCGCCACAGTCGCACAGATCGCTTCGTCGGACGAGGTATCGGTAACCGGTTCACCTAACAGCGATGCCAGGATGGGGTGGTCGAGGATCTGATTGGCCAAAACGAGTCCATCACGCAACACGCTGAGGTCATGACCGTCCTCGTCACCCAGGTAGCGGTGATCGATGTGGGGTGCTGCCGCCGGATCAGGGCCAGTGATGTCCACGCGCCCGCGACTGAGTGGAGTGACGCACGCCACCTGGACGGCTACGCGACCGTCCATCAGGCTCGTCTGGTTCGACGCGCACACGGGAAAGAGGTGCAGGTCGAACAGGTCATCGACGGCGGCAGACGACAACGCCTTGCCGAGTGTCTGCTCCTCGGGTAGGAAGCCAGCCTCCGCAGCATCGTCGAGGAATCGCTGTAGCTCAGGCCCGATGACGCGGTCGGTGTGCACCATTGGGTGATCGTGAAGATTCGCCCCCACTCCCGGGAGGTCGACCACTGGAGTGATCCCCAAAGCGCGCAACCGATCAGCATCGCCGACGCCAGAGCGTTGCAGGATCGCTGGCGTGGCATACACGCCCGCGGACAGCACCAACGTGCCTGCGATGATCTCGATCGGCTCGTCTAAGCGGTTCGCGAATACCCGCAGTCCGCCCGAAGTCGCCTCGAACCGATCGACGAGTGTCCGATCGACGATCCGCAGGAGCGATGAGCCTCGGACAGGGTCGAGGTAGGCGAAACCTGTGTTCCAGCGAGTCGTACCCACGACGTTGACCGACTCGAGGCCGAACGAGTCGTTGGCGTCGAGGTCGCAGAGGTCAGATGCCATCTTCCAGCCGAGCGCTTCTGCCGCGAGGAGGCACTGCTCGTGGAAGGGCACTACTTCGCTGCGGTCGTACGTGCGAACGCGCATCCGCTCGATCACGCGTTCGAACAGCGGCGCAACCTCATCCCCGGTCCACCCGGCCAGAGCCCAGTCGTCGTAGTCGCGACGGTGACCGACAGCAGCGATCGCGCCGTTATGTGCCGAGCACCCACCGATCACCCGCGCCCGCTCGAAGGCCCAGCGCCCATCGCGGTATCCCCAGTCGTGGGTGAGCGCGAGCGCGCGTGCATCGAGCAGCTCGTTGGGCCAGCGGGGGTCGCCGAAGGCGCCGTAGTCGGGGCCTGCCTCGACCAGCACAACATCACGTCCGGCTTCGACCGCTCGCCCGGCCAGCGCCGCACCAGCAGAACCGCCGCCGATCACTACGACATCTCCTGAGATAACCGTGGCCACGATCTTCATTCAAGCCGTGCTGCCGGACGCGCATGGCGGTTACGTCGAGGCAGGCACCCAGCCGAGGCGTTCTGACAGATCCCTGGACGTCTCAAGGAGAGGGCGAAGGACACCAAGCCGCGCCGCCGCATCGAGTCGCGCCGCTGGTCCCTGGACGCCGAGAATCGCGGCGAGCTCGCCACGACTGCCGCGGACAGGCGCCGCCACCGCGGCGAGGTCCTCCTCGCGCTCACCGACTGCCTCGGCCCAGCCTTGCACGCGCACCGTTTCGATCTGTCGTGCAAGCGCTCGAGGATCGGCGATCGTCCGCGTTGTGTAGCGTCGCAGCGGGCCTGGGGGGAGCCTCGCCAGACCGAAGGCGAGCATCACCTTGCCGGTTGCTGTGGCGTGGGCGACGCTCGGACGGCCGACCTGAGCGACCCCCTGAACAGAGGATGGGCTCCGGGCAAAGTCGACGGTGATCGCCTCGTGGTCTCCGGGAAGCGAGAGCGTCGCGGTCTCCCCCGTCGCTTCGACAAGGGCGCGGAGGCTCGTCTGAGCGAGCTCACGCAGGTCGAGCCTGTCGAGGACGGTGTTGCCGAGCTGCACGAAGCGGACCCCTAGGCGGTACCGACCGTTCGGCGTCTGCTCGACGTAGCTGTCCGCTGCAAGCGTCGCAAGCAGCCGCGACACGGTGCTCGCGTTGACGCCCGTTCTCCGTGCCAGCTCGTTCGTCCCGAGCTCTCCACCCACGGCAAGCGCGTCAAGAACAGCGAGCGCCCGCGAGACGGTGGCGACCCTACGCGCTGCTTGTCGAGGAGTGGGAGGCATGCTAACTTGTCCCTGATTGTGACACAGCGTTGCCGCTAAGGCAAGGGTAAGGCGATGACGCATCCAGGCTCACGACCGTCGGAGGACATTCCAATGGAGCAGTTGACCTCGTCTCGCTACGTCGTTATCGGCGCCGGCATGCACGGCCTCTCGACCGCCTATCACCTGGCGGTCGAGCTGAAGCAACGCGGCGCTGGGGCAGGCTCCGACATCACGATCGTTGAGAA
Source organism: Actinomycetes bacterium (assembly GCA_031400835.1). Lineage (GTDB taxonomy): Bacteria > Actinomycetota > Thermoleophilia > Gaiellales > Gaiellaceae > Gaiella. The sequence continues at coordinate 4,696 of JANNQQ010000398.1, forward strand.
GGAGACCCCCGGTGCCGGTGCAACCGGTATCGCCTGCGGCGTTGTCCGCAACAACTACTTCCAGCCCGCGATGAGCGAGCTCATGCAAGCCTGCGTCGAGGTGTGGGAGTCGGATCCCGCGGCGTACCACTACAACGGCGTTGGCTACATCGCGCTCGGCCCGAAGTTACAGGAGTCGGATCTCACCGCCGTGTACGAGCGGCAGGAGCGGATTGGCTATCGATCCGAGCTGATCACCGGCGAGGCCCATGTTGACGCGCATATGAAGGCGCTCTTTCCGGACTGGCGCGCGCAAGGCGTCACCGTCTGTCTGCATGAGCATCAAGGGGGCTTCGCGTTCAACATCGAGTCGGTGATCGGGCTGCGCGACAAGTGCCTCTCCGAGGGTGTCCAGATTCTTGCCCACACCGAGGTAACCGGGTTCCAGTCGGCCAGCGACGGCAGCGTCACAGGGGTCGAGACAGATCGTGGGCTGATCTCCGTCGGAGAACAGGTCATCATTGCTCCTGGACCGTGGGCCAAGAAGTTCTGGGGGATGCTCGGACTGCCGATGACGATCGACATCCACACCCCGTCCGGCGACGTGGCGCGCGATCAGCCGATGTGGACCTACTGGAACCTCCAGGAGGGCGAGATCACGGTCGACCCGCTG
>JANNQQ010000399.1:0-2720 GCA_031400835.1 Actinomycetes bacterium
CGACGGTCATGCCATACCAGTGGTACACGTCGGTGGGTCGCGCCGACGGCGCATAGGTCTTCAGGACTTTGCGATAGAGGGCTACCGCCGGATCCTTCGCCCACAACGGGTCGTTCGGGTTCTTGACGAACGCGATCGACAGGGCGCCTTTCGTCAGCTCGGGCGCGTTGAGTCTTGCGATCTCCATGATCGTTGGCTCGATCGATACCGAGGCGACGTACAACAACGGCTTCCACCCGAGCTTGTGTGCTGCCACGATCGCCTGGATCATGAACTTCGGTGTTGCAAAGAGCATGAGCGTGTCCGCCCCGGAGGCCCGTAGCGCGGTCACCTGCGAGAGAACGTCGGTGGTGGTGTACTCGTACGGCTCGGACGCGATCACCTTAGGGCCCTTCCCTGCAATCGCGCGCGAGAGGCCACGGGTCATGTCCTTGCCAAGCTCCGTGTTCTCGAGGAGGACAGCGATCCGTGCCTTCGGGCGCCGCTTGATGAGATCGCGGCCGTAGACGCCACCCTCACCGCGGTAGCTCTGAAGGAAGCCCACGGTCCACGGGTACTTGGCCGGCGAGGAGCCGAGCGCGTCGGAGCCGTCGGCGGCAAAGACCTGCGGGACCTTCTGCGCATTCAGGTACTCGCGGACGGCGAGATTGTTTGCAGTGCCGACGGCGTTGAACATCGCTGCAACCCGATCCTGTTCGACGAGCTTGCGCGTGAGCTGGACGGTCTGCGCTGGGTTGTACGCGTCGTCGTAGTAGCGGTACTCGATCTTGCGGCCATTGACACCGCCGCGCGCATTGACCCAGTCGAAGTACGCCTTCGCGCCCGGGGCGACCGAGCCAAAGGCAGCGGCTTCACCCGAGAGCGGAACCGTTCCGCCGATGAGCACGGTCGTCGCGGTGATGCCAGGGTCTGCGGTGGGTGTCCCACCCGCTACCCCGGTAGCGAACAGGGCGCCGGCAACGACGACGGCGATCCACCTCACTTCGAGACGGCCTTTGCAAGGGTGGGCACACGGAGTGTTGCTGGGCCTACGGTGACCTTCGCCCCGAGCGACATCGGGAGGTCGAGATAGAGGAGGTTCCCCGGGTTCTGTGCGAGCGAGGACGACCCGAACGTCACCGTGAGCTTTGAACCTGGTGGCACGTACGTCGCCTGGCTCGAGAGACCGATCGTGTACGTGCCCTTACCCGCTGCGACAGGCACGCCGCCACCGGCAACGACGATCTCTTTGCCGCCCGGCGTGCGCGCGCTGAGGACTGCGACGAGCCGCGACCAACCGCCGGACGCTGTGGCGGAAACGCGGACGGTCGGCGCTCCGAAGACCTCAAATGGGGCCGTCACCTTCCCTGCTTCGCGCACGACCTTCCCTGAGGCGAGGATTGCCTTGGTGCCAGACAACGGGAATGCGCTGGTCGAGGTCGCTGGCAACGACGCGTACCGCGTGGGCTTCCCTTTCCACCGCTCGGGTGAGACAGCAACCGGGAGCGCCATGTCAAGCCCACCCGGTGCACCGCGGAGGTAACGGTCGAACCAGCGTGCCGCCTCGGCGAGCATGACACCCGAGTCGCGTCCAGGAAACGTCGAAGGCGCGTGGCCGTGGAGCCCGAACCAGAGGCGTTTCGGTCCGGCGAGCTGGCGCCAGGCCTGCAACGCCTGGTCGAGCCCAAACGCAAAGTCGCGGCGCCCCTGCATCATGAAGACGGGAGTCGTTATCCCCTTAAGGGCCGGAAGGGACGAGCGCTTTGCTGCCCACGGAATGATCCCGCCGATCTGGCCCGCGAAGGCTGCGTCGCGGATTGCGAGCACCTCAGGATCGATTCTGGCCGGGTCGAGCGACCCGAGGAATCCTGCGATCACGCCGGACTTCACGAGCCCTTGAGGAAGCAGCGCGGTGCGGAGATCCGTCCACGTCTCGACCACCTCAATCGTCGCCCAGGGTGTCCCCGCTGCGAGTGAGTTCCACGCTGCGCCGCCACCGTATGAGACCCCGAACGCGCCGATACGATCGTCCGCCACGTCAGGCCTATCGCGGAGCCAGGCGAAGACGGATTTCACATCAGAGATCTCATTCGGGCCGTCGATCGTGATGAGTCCTTCCGACGCTCCGTGACCGCGGGCGTCGTACGCGAGGACGACGTAGTGCTCGCCGATGACACCCATCTGCTCAGCGACCTTCACCATGTCGGCCCGTTCGCCGCCAAGGCCATGGAGGAAGATGACGGCCGGCCAGCCTGCGGTCGGAGCTGCTCCGTCCGGCACGGTAAGCGTGGCCGCGAGGCGTGTCCCGTCCGTCGACACGATCACGACGGTCTCGCGCGAGACCGCCGAGCGTGTCTACGGGCTGCCGCTAAAGGCGGCGGAGTGACCAACAACAGGGGGCGGACGATGAGCACTTCACGCAGGCAGACGTTCAGGATCGGCGCGGGCGCCGTGGCGGCCAGCGTCGCGATGCCGTGGGTGGCGCGCGCGCAGTCGACGGTGAAGTGGGACCTGTCGACGGTCTGGCCGGAGAGCAACTTCCACACCCAGAACTGCAAGATCTTCGCCGAGGAGGTGAAGAAGGCCACGGGCGGCGCGGTCGAGATCACCGTCAAGGCCGGCGGGCAGCTCGGCTTCAAGGGGCCGGAGCATCTGCGCGCGGTGCGCGACGGCTTGGTGCCGATGGCCGACGTGCTGAACGTCCAGCAGGTCGGCGACGAGCCGCTGCTCGGCGTCGAGGG
>JANNQQ010000400.1:0-1578 GCA_031400835.1 Actinomycetes bacterium
AAGGTGCTCGACGAGCTCGGGGTGTCCAATCACTTCGCCGTCACCGTCTCGTCCGAGGAGGTCGGCGGAGGCAAGCCTGCCCCGGACGTGTACCTCGAAGCTGCGCGCAGGCTGGGAGTTGACCCGTCTGCCTGCGTCGCCATCGAGGACTCCTCAAACGGCATCCACGCAGCACATGCAGCCGGAATGCGTGTCATCGCCTACCCGAACAAGCACTACCAGCCGTCCCCCGACGCACTCGCCCTTGTCTCTCACGTGCTTGGCAGGCTCTCCGAGCTGCCGAGCCTTGTCGGCGTCATCTGAACGACGTCAGACGCGGCCCAGGAGCACGCAGGCGTTGTGCCCCCCGAGGCCCATTGCGTTCGAGATTGCGACGTCGACCTCGATGGCGCGCGCCTCGTTCGGGACATAGTCGAGATCACACTCGGGATCGGGGTTGCGGTAGTTGATCGTCGGCGGGAGCACGCCATGATGGAGTGCCAGCGCACACATCATCGCCTCAACGGCGCCAGCCGCGCCAAAGCAGTGGCCCGTCATCGACTTCGTCGAGGAGACAGCGAGACGATAGGCATGGTCACCGAAGACCTCGCGGATAGCGCGTGTCTCGGCGAGGTCTCCAAGCGGCGTGGACGTGCCGTGCGCGTTGATGTAGCCGACCCGCTCGGGCGCTACCCCGGCTGCGTCGAGCGCGTTCCGCATCATCGCGATGACGCCCGTCGCCTCAGGCTCGGGCTGCGCTAGGTGATGCGCGTCATTCGAGGCGCCGTAACCGAGCACCTCGGCATAGATCGTCGCACCGCGTGCTAGTGCTGCTTCGTACTCCTCGAGGAGCAGAATGCACGCTCCCTCCCCCATGACGAAGCCTGCCCGCGTTGCGTCGAACGGGCGCGATGCGAGCGTTGGATCGACCTCCTCGGCCACGAGCCCCCGCATCGCACAGAACCCCGCCAGAATCAGAGGAATCGTGGCCGCCTCGGTGCCGCCCGCGAGCATGACGTCTGCCTGTCCCCGTCGAATGAGCTCGGCCCCCTCACCTACCGAGGTCGAGCCGCTAGCGCACGCTGAGACCGGCGCGTAGTTAGGCCCTTTCAGCCCCAGCGCGATTGCAATCTGCCCGCTTGCAGTGTCGGCGAGCACGGAAGGAATGAAGAACGGCGAGACACGGTCGGCACCCCGCTCGCGCATGACCTCCTGCTGCGCCAGAATTCCCCCGACACCACCGATCGCAGAGCCGACGACGATGCCGACGCGAGCAGGGTCGTACACCTCGATACCACCCGCGGCCCACGCCTCCTTGGCGGCGGCAACCGCGAAGAGCACGTTGCGCTCCATGCGCCGTACCTCTTTCGCGGGGGCGACCGTTTCGGGGTCGAAGCCCTTCACCTCAGCTGCGATCCTCACGGGGAAGCTCGACGCATCGAAGGATTCGATCCAACCGATGCCGCTCGTCCCCGAAACGGCTGCATCCCAGGTCGACTGGGCATCGAGCCCAAGCGGTGTGACCGCACCAAACGCCGTGACGACTACGCGTCTCATCGCGCAAGCCTACGCGGACCTAATGGCTTGTATCGTCCGAAG
>JANNQQ010000401.1:0-3025 GCA_031400835.1 Actinomycetes bacterium
TGATCGTGACGCCGTCAGTGAGCTTCGTTCGACCCAGAAACCTCGGCCGTCTGCCTGCCGTCCCGACCACGCCGTAGCTCTCTGCAAGCACGTGCCCGACGATCTGCGCGACCGCATCGGCCGTGATCGTGACGGTACCGAGATCGGTCTCTCCGAGAACGTGCGCACTCTTGTCCACAGCGCGAGGTTAGACGAGCGGGTGCCAGCGCGGGTTACAGCCCCAGTGCAGACTGAAGTCTGGACTGGGGACTGGGACTGCGCTAGACCGCTTTGATGACTTTGCCGGCTTTGAGGCAGCGGGTGCAGACGTACGCGCGCGAAGGTGAGCCGTTGAGCATCAGTCGCACCTTCTGGAGGTTCGGCTCGAAGCGCCGCTTCGTGGCAACCATCGAATGGCTGCGGTGGTTCCCCGCCGACGGCTTCTTCCCACAGATGACACAGACGCGCGACATGCGGCTGGAGATGGTAGCGGACGCGCCCTATCGTGCCGCGGCCGCGCGGAGGTTCGCGAACACGTCCGCCATCTCCAAACCTGTGCGCACAGCTTCAGCGCCCTTGTCGTACCGCGCCTCGGCCTGATCGGAACGGTCGAGGGTGAGTACGCCGAATGCGACCGGCACACCGGTCTCAATCGCAGCGAGTTGGAGACCGGACGCCGCTTCGGAGCAGACGTAGTCGAAATGGGGCGTGTCGCCCCGGATGACGCAGCCAAGTGCGAGGATGCACGCGAACCGCCGGGTCTTCGCGAGCGCCATTGCCGCAATCGGCAGCTCGAACGCGCCCGGGACGGGCATCACGGTGATCGAGGCTCGGTCGACGCCGCACCGTTCGAGCTCGGCAAGCGCGCTTTCGAGGATTTTCGAGGTCACATCACCGTTGAAACGGCTGACGACAATCCCGACGGCCCGCCGTTCGCCGCGCGGCTCGCCTTCGAGGACCGGCACACCAGACGGGATCATGAGCTCTCCGGGGGCGTGCTCGGAAGAGCCGATGACCGATTCCGCCGAACCGTCGCGTCCATCCTCACTCTCGAGAGGGTCGGAGGTCGAAGGAGCGTCCTCCCATCCTCCGGTCTCGGGCTCGGGCTCAGCTACTTCTGGCTCGGGGACACTCGGTGTCACGGGTGCGACAACCGCCGAGTCGGGCGTGTCTCTGACGCTGCTCCATTGCGACGTCGCTGGGGTCGAGTCCTCGACACTCTCCTCCGACTCGTCTATGGGCGAGACGTCGAGCGTTGGCGTCGGCCAGTTGTCGAGCACGTTCTCGGTTGCGCGCTCAACTGACGGTTCGTCCGTTCGTGGACTGTCGGACGCACGCGTGCTGTCGCCGATGGGATCACGATCGTCGTCGAATGTCCGGTCGCTCATGCCTCGGCTCCCTGGTAGTCGTCGTCGGGGAATCGGACCCGCTGATGGTGGACCGGGGCCGAGAGTGTGTGGCCTAGCTTGTCGCGCTTCGTTTCGAGATACCCACGGTTCTCGGAGTTTGCCTCGATCTCGATGGGCTCCTGCGAGACGACCGTCAACCCGTGGCTCGCAAGTCCGAGCATCTTCTTCGGGTTGTTCGTGAGCACGCGGATCGTCGTGAGCCCCAACTCGACAAGGATCTGTGAGCCGACGCCGTACTCGCGCGCATCGGCTGGAAACCCAAGCTCAAGGTTCGCCTCGACGGTGTCGCGTCCGCGCTCCTGTAGCTCGTACGCGCGAAGCTTGTTGAGGAGCCCGATGCCACGTCCTTCTTGGGAGAGGTACAGCAGAACCCCGCGCCCCTCCTGCTCGATCCGCTCGAGCGAGCGGTGGAGCTGCTCGCCGCAATCGCAGCGCTGGGAGTGGAAGACGTCGCCGGTGAGGCACTCGGAGTGGACGCGGACGAGGACGTCCTCGGCTCCGTCGACGTCACCCTTGACGAGCGCAATGTGCTGTTTGCCGGTCAAGAGCTCGCGGTAGGCAATCGCTTGAAACTCGCCCTGGTCGATGGGCATGCGAACCGAGACGACCCGCTCGACGAGCTTCTCGTGCCGTCGGCGGTACGTGATCAGGTCGGCAACGGTCACCATCTTCAGCCCATGACGCTCGCAGTAGCCGACCAGGTCCGAGACGCGCGCCATCGTCCCGTCGTCGTTCATGATCTCGCAGACGACTCCGGCGGCCGAGAAGCCAGCCATCCGAGAGAGATCAACGGCGGCCTCAGTTTGTCCGGAACGTTGCAGCACTCCGCCAGGTCGAGCACGCAGCGGAAAGACGTGGCCAGGCTGGACGAGATCGCGAGGCCCGGAGGTCGGGTCGACAGCGACCTTGATCGTCTGGGCGCGATCGGCGGCGCTGATCCCCGTTGAGATACCGTCGCGCGCCTCAATCGAAATGGTGAAGGCAGTGCCGTAGGGCGTCTCATTCTGGTCGGTCATCTGACGGAGGCCGAGCTCGTCACAGCGCTCGGGCGCGAGGCAGAGGCAGATCAGCCCGCGACCGTGGGTGGCCATGAAGTTGATCGCAGCAGCGTTCGCGTGCTCGGCGGCGATCGTGAGATCACCTTCGTTTTCGCGATCCTCGTCGTCGACCACCACGACAAACCGGCCGGCACGAATCTCCTCGATCGCCTCTTCGATGGACGCAAACGGGGATGTCACGGGCGGCTCCGCAGTGTCGGTCGTCATCGGAGAGATGGTAGCCCTTACGGGCATGGCTTCCGTGCCCGACCTCGGGTCGAATGCTTCACGCTGCGGGCGGATGCACCCCGAGCAGCCGCTCAACGTACTTGGCCAGCACGTCGACCTCGAGGTTGACGTCGCTGCCCGGCAGAAGCGATCCCAATGTCGTCACCTCGAGCGTGTGCGGGATCAACGCCAACCCAACGCCGCCCTGCACTCAGGCTCTTAGGCCTCGTCCTGGCCTCGCCTCGTTTCTCACTGCCACCTACCGGATCGCGGAAGCTACGGCTGGACGGAGGACCGGCGCGTAGCGACCGCGAACGAGTGGCCGCGGGCCGATAGCCGCAGAAGGTATCGCAACCTTTGGGCCGGGCCGGG
>JANNQQ010000402.1:0-2087 GCA_031400835.1 Actinomycetes bacterium
TCCCGCCTTGGTAACGGCCGCTGCAATGAGTGGTGCCATGCGTTCGAGCCCCGCGAGCGACAGAGAGCTTGTGGTGTCTCAGCTCGAATGATCGTCTCATCTCACTGAGTTGACGACGGCGCGTCGGGCGCCTGCGGCGAGCCGTCCGAGGCGTCTCATCTCACCGAGTTGGCGACGCTCGTCGAGCGCCCGCGACGAGCCGTCTGGGGAGTGCGCTACTCGACCGGGTGGAAGCTCAGCTCTCCCCAGTAACCGTGGGCCATCACGACGATTCGCGTGTCGAGGTCGTCGATCGCGACGCCGCGACGGCGGACGCGTCCGAGGTACGCGATGAAGTTCTTGGCCGAGGTGTGGGCCAGGAGAAGACGGTGCGAGGCGCCGTCGAGGTCGAGATCGACGAGGATCTGGGGCACGCACTCTGCGATCGCCGGGCACGCGCCGCAGACTTGCCGGGGCTTTCGACCGACGGACGTAACGCCGTCCAGCGAGCGACAGACGGGGCGATGATGCCGGTACAGCGTGCGCGCGGGGCCGTGGCTCAGGATCGTGACGACGACCTCGCGGGTCGGCTGGCCGGCGACGATGATCCCTTGGGGGCGCACGGTCAGCCATCGGGTCGAGGTGTGGCGCACGATCTCGGAGTAGAGGCGGGGGCGGCTGGGTTCCATGGCGAGGCCTACGCCAGCTCCCAGCGCCGGAGCACATCTTCGGCGGTTCGTTCGTCGATGATCGACTTCGTGGAGCACCGGCGGAGGAGGTGCCGCACCATGGGCAGCATCTGCCCCGGAGCGCCGCGGCCGCGCTCGAAGAGCAGAGCCAGCGCCGCGGCGTTGAGGCGCGCGACGGCTTCGACGCCGACGTGGTGGGCGAGGAAGTCGGGCATTTCGTCGGCGAGGAGTCCCGTCAGCTCGATGCGCACGCCGATGCGGCGCCACATCTCGGGACTCGCCTGGAGCTGAGGACGCAGGGCTGGGAGGCCTGCGATCACGACGCGGATCGGGCGGGCGCCGCCAAGGTCGTGCTCCGCCAGAGTGCGCGCCTCGACCAAGGTAGCCGCGGGTAACTCGTGCGCCTGGTCAAGGAGGAGCAGGACCTGGATCGGCTCGTCGGCCATCTGCCGCGCGAAAGCCTGGATGGTTTCGGGATGACTCCGCCGCGGCGCGACGCGCAGCGCGTGAGCCGTCGCGCGGACCAGTCCGGGTGCGCCGAGGTGCTGGGCGTGCCCGAAGTAGACGACGCGCCAGCGGCTGCGATCGAGCTCGTCTTGCAGTCGCCGGAGCACGAACGACTTGCCCGTGCCGGTCTCGCCGGTAATGAGGCAGTAGGTTTCGCTCGGATCGCCGAGGGCTTCGTGAAGACGTTGGCGAGCTTGCTCGGCATCAGCGAAGGCGTAGTACGTGGGAGCGGACGGGGCGGTAACGGCGGTCATTGCGAGGTCTCCTGAGAGGGATCGCTCCGGCGGACGAGCCGAGCGAGGTAGTCGAGGTAGACGGCGAGGGGATGGCCGCGACCGAGCGCGGCTTCCACCTCGGCGACGGCGCGGCGAAAGGGCGCGGCGGCCAGGGGGCCATGCGCCCGGTAGAAGCGCTGGATCTCCTCCGCTTCGCGCACATCGGCCGGGACGCTATGGCCGAGCAGCGACGCGAATGCCGTGAAGACTTCGGGCAGGCCGAAGCCCGGCTCAGCGTTTGGGCGCTTCACGCCGCGCCAGGAATCGGCGAGCTTCTGCAGCTCGCCGGGCCCATGAGCTTCGGCATCGATGAGGACCGGGCTCGGATCCTTCTTCGTGTAGGGCGCAAGCGGCACGCGCCGGTCACCATCGACGAGCTCCGCGCGCCGCGGGTCATCCGGGGAATAGCGAATGACGACGGTGAGACCGACGAATCGCTCCGGCACCTGGACAAGGACGCCACCGGGAAACTCGATGATCCCGGTCTTCACGTGGGCCTTGCGCTTCGCCTCGACCCAGAAGGCTCGAGCCAGCTCCTCGTCGCCGATCCGCCGCTCGGAGAGCCGCCCGCCGAGCGCCTCGGCGGGACTGGCCTTGAGGCTGCGGTGGTAATGCGTGTTGTAGATGAGGTCGATGC
>JANNQQ010000403.1:0-7596 GCA_031400835.1 Actinomycetes bacterium
CATCAATGCGACCGTGGCCGCAATCGCGATGACGGCGGCAGCGACTTCGAAGTGCCCCTCAAAACCCTGCGGCCAGAACGTGTGGTACGCGAAGAACAACGCGAGGTTCACGATCACCCCAACGACCGCCGCAGTGATTGCCGACAAGGGCGCGGTAAAACCAAGCTTGTCGCGCGTCCGTTCGACGAACGGCCCGCCCGTGAGGACGAAGATGAGCGAGGGTAGAAAGGTGAAGAACGTAACGACCGTCGCGGCAAGCGTCGCGCCGAGGAACAGGTCATTGGGGCCGAGCACCTGCAGGTTCCAGCCTCCGATGAAACCGACGAAGGCGACAACCATGATGAGCGGCCCGGGGGTTGTCTCGCCAAGCGCGAGACCATCGATCATCTGCTGACCGGTCAGCCATTGGTTCTGCTCGACGGCACCTTGATACACGTAGGGCAGCACGGCGTAGGCGCCACCAAACGTCAGGAGCGCCGCCTTGGTGAAGAACCAGCCCATCTGCGTAAGCGCGCCCTGCGTGCCCTGCGCTGCAACGAGCACCGCCATCGCAATCGTCCAGAGGCCGAGACCCACCACAGGCACACGCCACAAGAGGCGGCGCGAAAGTCGGGCGTGCTTGGGCGTCGGCGTATCGTCATCGATCAGCGCTGGCCCGTAGCTCGCATCGGCGGCACCGTGGCCACCGCCAAGCGCGAAGATCTGTGGCGCCCAGCGCGCACCCACGAACCCGATCAATCCCGCTGCGACGACGATGAGGGGGAAGGCGATGTCGAAGGCAAAGATCGCGACGAAGGCAGCTGCGGCGATGCCCCACATCCACCTGTTCTTGAGCGCTCGCGTGCCGATGCGATGTGCCGCGTACAGGACAAGCGCGGTGACGGCGGGCTTGAGGCCGTAGAAGACTCCTTCGACCACTGCAACGTCACCGAAGCGGAGGTAGACCCACGACAGCACGATCAGGATGCAAAGCGACGGAAGCACGAAGAGGGTGCCGGCCACGATCCCGCCGCGTTTCCGGTGCAAGAGCCAGCCGATGTAGATCGCAAGCTGCTGGGCCTCCGGGCCGGGCAGCACCATGCAGTAGTTGAGCGCGTGGAGGAAGCGCGCCTCACTGATCCAACGCCGACGCTCAACAAGCTCGGTGTGCATGATCGCGATCTGCCCGGCAGGCCCGCCAAAGCTCGTGAAGCCAAGTCGCAGCCAGAAACGAAAGGCCTCCGAGAAGCTCACCGCCTCGGGTGCGCTGATTGCCTCGACCTTGGCGACAGCCTGACTCACTCGACTACCTCACCCCGAACGGGACACGCGAAGTACGTCTCGGCGTGAGATGAGATCACCCCACCCCACACCGAGACAGCAATCATCTACAACAGGCCGTCAGGGAAGAACAAGGCGAGCTCGCGCTTCGCGCTCGCGCGCGAGTCCGAGCCGTGCACGATGTTCTCCGAGAGCTCGGTCGCGAGGTCGCCTCGAATGGTTCCCGGCGCTGCGTTCGAGGGATGGGTCGCACCCATCATCGTGCGCACGCTCGCGATTGCGTCCTCACCGCGAACGGCGAGAGCGAGCACCGGGCCTGAGGTAATGAACGCAACGAGATCACCGAAGAACGGCTTTCCCTTGTGCTCGGCGTAGTGCTGTTGCGCAAGGGCGCGGTTGAGCTTCAGAAGACGGGCGCCGCGGAGGTCATAGCCGCGCCGCTCGAAGCGGGACACGACTTCGCCGGCGAGTCCGCGACGGACGCCATCCGGCTTTACAAGAACGAGTGTGGTTTCAGTTGCCATGCGGCGCAGGGTAGTAGATCGACGGAGGCGTGCCCATGGTCAACCCTGCTCTCGCAACGGGTCGGCGCGGGATCTGTTGTCACAGACCCCGCGCCAAATCGTGCCGGTCACGGCGTGGGTGCTACGTCAGCCGTTGGTCGGTGGCTTCGCCACCGCTCTTGCTCACGACCACCGGAGCATCGCCACAGAGCGACTTCGCCGACTTGTTGCCAGCATCGCCCGTGTAACGAGCACTCCAGTTCCACGTACCGATCCGATTCTTCACGGGAACAACGAAGCCCGTGCTGGTGCGTGCGACACCGTCCACAACGTCCACGAACTCCTTGTGAGCCGGCCGTGCTGAGCACGTCGGATCCGACGGCGCGTAGAGGCCGAAGACGACCTGGCCCGTCGGGGCATTGCCCCCAGCAATGGTTGCAACCGCCTGGAGTGTGTCGCCCTTGGACGCGATCGTGGGAACAGCATCGACGTCGAGAGACGTCTTGGCCGGGCGGCAGTTGCTACCGCCATACGGCGCGTACTGCTGGTACTGGCAGTCACCCGCGGCAACAGCCGGACGTCCGCCCTCAACTATGAGCGTGACGGCCGACACAACCACGACCACAGCAAGAAGCCACAGTGCAGCGACTCTGAACGACCCGCTCATCATCTTCACTTGCATCTACCTCTCCCTCCCCTTGTTGACCGCCTTTGCTCGCGCGGCCGTGTTGATTGCGACAAACCTGTTGGTTACGACCACAAACCTGTTCTCTGGCGGGCGGACGCGTCGTCCACTTCGCGGAAAGTGCTCGAAACCGACCCCGCGAGAACCGCACCAGCCGTCCCGAGGACAACGAGCATCACGACTGGCATCTCCCAGTCCCAGTCGATTCCTGCATGTGCCACGGCCGCAACGAACGCTGCCCCGGCGAGGGGAACCAGCGGTTCGTGACGACGTCTGACGGCGGCAACGATCGGCAATCCGACAAACCCGAGAACAAGCACCAGACCGACCGGGCCGAGTTCCGAAAGCGCTTCGATGTACAGACTGTGAGCGTCGCGAACCTCCGTCTCGACCTGCCGATACTCAAGCCAGGTCATTCGAAAGCTTCCCGCTCCCGAGCCGAGTAGCGAGTGCTCCCGTGCCCCATCAAGCGCGGCCGACCAGTACGCCGTGCGAAAGCTCGAAGAGGTTGAAGGTTGAACAACCGCAATCGTCAGCGCGGCTGCTGCAACCGCACCAACGACAAGGCCGACGACCACGCGACGGCGCGGTGCAAGGAGGCGGGCGGGGAGGACGACTACAGCGCCGAGCGCAAGGACGAGTCCGACCAGCGAACCGATGGACGCAGCGCCAAGTGCCTCGGCAGCGACCCAGGCCGCCATCCCCACGGACACCACGCCCAACGTTTCGCCGATGAGCTGTCTCCGGCGGGGCGCGAGCAGCGGAGCGACACACAACCCCAGGATCAGCGCGAGAGCAGCCCCGCGGCTCCCCGTCAGCCCGAGAACCAAGACGAGCATGGCACCTGCCGCGCGGGTTGCCCGCAGCTCGAAGCGCGACCTTGCCTCAACGCCGAGACCGATCGCGAGCAACACGCCGAGCGTCGCGAGGATCCCAAGGGCATTCGGATACCCAACGGGTTCCTCAAGCAGGCTCCCGTAGAACGGGTCGAGCGGGCGCGGGTTCGCTGCCCTGAGGACGAGGCCAACGACGCCGAGCGTTGTGAGACCGGCGACAAGCCCGACGAGGAACGGACGCCGCGCGCGCCGCTCGACCACGGTGAGCACGGCAGCAAGCGCGACGAGGTACAGCAGGACGCGTCGCCCTTCGATCCTGTCAAGTGCGCCGGGTACCGCCCACAACAGTGAAAGGACCGTCCACGCGGCAAGACACGTGAACAACGCCAGCGTCGCAACCCCGAGGCGGGATAGGCGGATCCGCGGCTCGACAAGCATCGAGATTGCAACGACCGCGGCAAGTGTCGCCGTGAGCGCCGTCCACGTCTCGCCGTAGTAGCCACCGTCTGTAAATCCAAAGGCGAAAACGAGAAGCATCGCCAAACCTCCGGCCGACCACTCGCGACCGCGGGAAGAGCCGATTGCGCACAGAATGCGTTCTCCCGCACCATGCCTGTGCGGGACCGTGTGAACGACGGCGCCTGTCTCCCCCAATGCGTTGTACCTCCCCGCAACGCACCGTAGTCAGCTAGCCGTCGAACGCAAGAGCCGAGAGACGACAGGAGTCGTGAGACTAGGGGCGCTCGCTACGCGAGCGGGCCTGCACCGGGTGGCGGATCTCGTCCATCTCGAAGCCGGAGGCAGAGGCAGGCGTCGCGCAGTAGGGGCAGGCCTGCCAGATCGCCTCCATGGGGGCGCCGCATGAGCCGCATGCCTGGCGGAGCTTCGTCGTACACACGGGACAGACAATGAAGGACGCGTCGACCTTCCCACGGCAGACGGGACATTGGCGGTCGTCGGCGAGTCGCTCCTCCATGGCACGGATTTCGAGCTCCCGTTCGCGCACGTCATCGAGGTACTCGGGTGGCCGAAAGAGCATGTAGACGAGCGGCCCAACGAACGGTGGAAACAGGCCAAGCAACGTCGCGATCGCAACGAGCCACGGATCGTCGACGCGCCGACGGGCGTCCTTGTAGACCCAGTACGCGGTCGCAAGCCAGAAGACGACCACAAGGAAGAGCGCCAGGTTGCGCACCACCCCCCAGGCGGTTGAGTTGGAGAAGCTGTCGGCGAGGATCGTGATCACGGGCATCAGAGAAGCAGTCTGCCGAGGATATACCCGAGAGCGAAGGCCGTCCCGACAATGATCGCGAGCAACGCGAGGGCGAAGCTCACGACCGTGACGCGCTCCTTCATTCTGCTCACGTTGTGACGTCGCTCTCTGCGAGATCGGCGAGGAGGTACAGGGATCCGGTCACGAGAACGGGGTCGCCGAGGACGTGGGCACGAGCGAGCGCAGCATGGGGATCTGCGACTGTTTCGACCCGAGCGAAATGCAGTCGCGCCCGTTCGGCAAGCAGGGCTGCGTCCAGCGCTCGTTCACTTGAGGAGCTCGTTGCGACGAGGGTGTCGCCCATCTCCGCGAGCGCGGCCAGCATGGCATCGATGTCCTTGTCGCGGACGACGGACACGCACAGCGTGAATCGCTCAGGTCGCAGCCGCTCGCAAAGCCATCGAACACCATCGGGATTGTGCGCCCCGTCGCGGACCTCACCCGGTCGGCGCTCGAGGCGACCTGGGACATCGACGAGAGGAAGCTCGTCGACAGCACGGCCAACAAAGGCCTCGACCGCCTCACGCGCTCCACCGAAACGAAGCTCGACATCTTCCCCGACGTGCGAGGCGAACCGAGCATCCGGAAGCACGGCGATAGAGCCGGGGCGTGCGACGGCGAGCTTCTCCGCGACAATCGCCTCGACGGTGTCGCCGAGAACGTCGGTGTGCTCGAGTCCCACGTTTGTGAGCAACACCACCCGGCTGCGCAACACATTGGTGGCGTCGTGCCGGCCACCCAGCCCGGCCTCGACGACCGCAACGTCGACCTGAGCCTCCGCGAAGGACGCAAGCGCGGCAGCCGTGATCGTCTCGAACTGGGTTGCTTCACAGGTATCCGCAGCGGCCCGAACCCGCGCAAGCGCCGGCTCGAGGTCGACGTCCGTGCCATCGATTGTGATCCGCTCCGACCACGAGCGAACATGCGGCGAAACGGTCGCCCCGACGTGGAGCCCTTCGCGCAGGAGGCCGGCCTCGATCGCGCGAGTCGCGGTCGTCTTTCCGTTTGTGCCGACAACGTGAATCGCAGGGAAGGCGTTTTGTGGATCGCCGAGCACCGTCAGCAGGCCACGCATCCGGTCGAGGCCAAAGCCATCTTTTGGCCATGGCGATAGTCCCGCGAGCCACTCGACGTTCGACACCATCAAGCCTAGTTGCCGAGTGCGTCGAGTTCGACTCGATAGCGCGCAAGCTTCTCGCGCTCTGCCTCAACCACGGCGTCGGGCGCATTGGCGACGAATTTCTCGTTGCTGAGCATCGCCTCCGAGCGCGTGATCTCTTTCTCGAGACGGGCGCGCTCGGCAACGACGTCACCGGTTGCCTTCTGCCGCTCGGGCCGCGCCACCGCGGTGAAGATGCGACGCTCGTCCTCGCTCGCAAGCTCCACGATCACGCCACTGCGCCGGAAGGTCTGGGCGGCGGATTGGACGCGTTCAAGCGCGCCGACGACATCCTCGTGACTCGCGTCGGCATCGAGCCACGGCGAGACGATCAGCCGTGTGGTGCGATCCGGAAGCTGGGCCCAGATCTCCTCGGTGACGTGGGGTAGCGTCGGGTGGAGCAACGTCAGAAGCCGCTCCAGGGCGGCTAGCGCCGTCGCGATAGCCTCCTTGTCACCCTCGTAGAGCCGCGACTTGATCGCCTCGGCGTACCAGTCACAGAAGTCGTCGAAGGTGAGGTGATAGAGCGCGTTCGTCGCGGTGGCGAAGTCGAATCTCGACCAGGCCTCCTCAACCTCCGCCCGCACCGCTTCGATTCGGGCGACGATCCACCGCTCCTCGAGCGCCTGCGGAGCGAGCGTCGGTGTCACCCCCTCGGCGTTCGAGATGATGAGACGCGAGACGTTCCAGAGCTTGTTGGCGAGCTTGCGCCCCTCCTCGATCGCGCCGTACGAGAAGCGCACGTCCTGCGTCGACGAGATCTTCAGCAGCCCGTAGCGGGTCGCGTCGGCTCCGTGCTCGGTGATCGGCTTCATAGGATCGATTCCGGTGCCAAGGCTCTTCGACATGCGCCGCCCGTCGGGTGCAAGCACGGTCGAGTGGATGATCACGTCGGTGAACGGGAGCTGACCGAGCGCCTCAAGCCCTGTCCAGATCATCCGGTTCTCCCAGAGTCGAATGATCTCGCGAGCAGTCGAGTTGACGTTGCCGGGGTAGTACCGCTGGAGCTCGTCCGTATCGTCCGGCCAGCCAAGGGTCGCGTAAGGCCACAGCGCCGAGGAGAACCACGTGTCGAGCACATCCGGATCGCGCACCAGTTCGACACCTGGCCCTGCCTGTGCCTGCGCTTCCTCAGCGCTCGCCGCACAGATCGCCTCGCCTTCAGGCGTGTACCAGATGGGTAGCTGATGCCCCCACCAGAGCTGCCGCGAGACGCACCAGTCGGGCGCATCTTCGAGCGACGAGATTGCGAACCGATGCTGCGACTCGGGGTGATAGCGCACCTCACGCGCCTGGAGGGCAGCGATCGCAGGTGCTGCGGCCTCGGTCATCGAGCACCACCACTGCAGCGAAATCAAGGGCTCGATCCTCGAATGGCACCGTTCGCAGGTACCAACTGCATGGCGATAGTGCTCGCGCTTTACGAGCCATCCACGCTCCTTCACCCACGCGACGACCGCGGCATCCGCCTCGCCTTGCGTGACCCCAACGAGCGTTCCGGCGTCATCGTTCATTCTCCCGTCGGGGCCGATCACGGTGAGCTCGGCGAGCCCGTGCTCGCGACCGATCTCGAAGTCGATCGGATCGTGTCCGGGCGTGATCTTGAGCGCCCCCGAGCCGAAGGCTGGATCGACCCGCGCGTCGGCGATCACCGGCACGCGGCGTTCTACGAACGGCACAACAACCTCGCGCCCTATCGCCTCGCGATAGCGCTCGTCCTCTGGGTGAACTGCCACAGCCACATCGGCGAGCATCGTCGCCGGCCGCACGGTCGCGACCACGATCCCGTCACTGCCATCGCCATCGGCAAACGGGTAGCGGACGTAGGTAAGCGTGTCGTCCATGTCCTCGTGTGCGACCTCCAGGTCGGAGATCGCAGT
>JANNQQ010000404.1:0-2892 GCA_031400835.1 Actinomycetes bacterium
AAGGCCGTCATCACTGCACCTTTGGTGCGCCGCATTTGCACGACCACGTCTTCTCGTCTTGTACGAGCACGTGGAGCGGGTGCCTGCAGACCGTGCCGCCGTAGGTCTCCTTTTTCCAGGACTCCTCCTGACAGGCGGCGCCTCTACGATCGAGATACGAGTGGCCAAGGATGCCGGTGACCAGCAGTCCGCCCACAACGAGCATGCCTGCAACGATGTACCTGGCCACGCCCACCTCGTTGATCCGCTTGCGGGTGGTCTCTTCGCGCTCCTCGATGAGCTTGCGCTCTGTCGCGCCGGCCTCCTGAATCTTCGCTCGCTCGATCTCTGTCTCGTCAACGGCTCGCGCCGGAGTTCTGTACGCGTCGCTCATCGTTCCTTGCCTTTCACGTTGGTTACCGAGTCGGGCCCTGAGACCGGCCCAGGCGCTGCGTCGCTCACGCCAAACGCGTAGGCGGCGCGCAGCGCACCGACCACCCAGCCCCAGTCCCTGCAGAAGGAATTGTCTTCGGGCTCACCGTGGTCGTAGTGCTCCCGGATGATCTTGCCGTTGCGCCGAATCACCAGCACCTGGCGCTCGTCGGGGCGCTCGTCGTCGTCGCGCAACTCGATCTCGTATGAAGGTTTCACGGCTTCTCCTTGTCGACGGATGTGAACGGCGCCGGCAGAGCCTCCAGCGCTATGCGCAACGCCTTCATGTCGACAGCGAACGGGCCCGTTATCCGAGGCTCAGAGAGGCGGCGTGCGGCAGTAGCGACCGCCTGAAGAGCGGCATTGTCGCGCTGCAAACGCCTCAGGCATGACGTGATCGGATGGTGCTGGGAAGCGCGCACGCGCGATCCGCATTCGGTGCACGCCATCATGTGTCGACGCCGCCCTTCGGCGCAGGCGCATCGGGGTTCGGGGGCCAGGGCTGACAGATCGACGGCGGCACCGGCGCATCGAGCAGCCGCCGGAACGCCAGCGCCGGAGACAGAAAGTCGTCGCCGTAGCAGTCCCACCAGACGCTCCCGCTCGGCCCGCACGAGTACCGAAGGAAGGACTTGCCGTAGCGAACGACCCACCCACTGTGCTTTGCGCGCGGTTCGCCGGGAGAGTGGCAGCCGGAGAAGGACTGCTCGACGCGTTCGATCGACGCGTACTGACGCCACGCGTCCTCGTTTCCGTGGTGGTCGTCGAGAAAGGCGTGAAGCAACGCCTCGACGGTGAAGATGGCGGGCTCGATCACGGCCCACCCGCTTTGCTCGAGCTAGGCGTGGAACACGCCGCGAGTTCAATGAGCCACGTCGCGAAAGGCGCAGGCGTGCTGGACGCCTCCTTCTTGGAAAGCGTTGGCTTGTTACGGTCGAACCAGCCGACCTGGTGGGTGCCCGGCGTCCGATCCCAGCGACCTTCCAGCGGTGGGTTCAGGCCGCAGTAGAGCAACCACGTGCGCTTTCGCGCGGGGTGTCCGTAGGCCGATTGCCAGACCTCGCAGACCCATTCGCAGAGCGACATGCGCCGCCAGCCCACGGTTTCGCCGGGAGACATCAGGCCATGAGCCGCCCACGCGTCCGACCCTGCAGGGTGCTCAAGGACGCCGCCCCATCGACGCACCGAAGCGAGGGCCGACGCGAAGCACCCGCCGTCGTTGCCGGGTCGGTTGTGCCCGCCGCCATAGCGCTTGTAGTTGACGTGCGCGAGGTTCACCCAGAGCTGGCAGGGTGGATGCGCGACGACCGGCAGGGGCCCGTCGTAGTGCCGCGCATCGCGCGCCTGGTCCCACTGGTCCGCCACGAGCTGCGAGTAGATCCCGGTCGGGTCGACGAAAAGCGCCGACACGCGCAGGTCGAGACTGCAGATCCGAGCGACGTTCATGGCTCGCCGGCCTTGCCCGGCGTAGGCGTTGCGGGTGGCGGCGCCTCGCGCGGCGTCTTGTGCGTTGCCTCGGGGCACTGGTACGGGTCGAACATCGCGACGATGAACGTCCCGTCACAGCGACAGTGCGTCGACTGGCCCTCGCCGACCTTCGTGATCTGTGGGAACAGCCGACCGCAGAAGCCGCAGCAGTCGACGTCGTCATGGCGACGCGGCGGCGCCACCTCGTCACCGCGGACGTTGTCGCAGGGAGGCTCGTGACCCTTCGCGCGGACGCACGTGAGCTGCGGACAGGTTCCGTCGTTGTCGCCGAGGTACGCGCCGCAGGCTGGCCCCGCGTTACGCGCAGATTTCTCATCATCGCTCATGACACTTTCCTCCCGGCAGCGCACAACGCCGCGTGCTTCTCGCCCCGTGAATTGCGTCCCTTCGCGATCATGTCCGCGACGTTGTCGGCGTGAGTGCCCAGCCGCAGGTGCGCGGGGTTCACGCAGGGTGGGTTGTCGCAGGTGTGCATGAGAACCTGCTGGATGTCGGTCAGCTCGACGCCGTGCGCCAGCTCGTAGGAGTAGCGGTGTGCGTGCCGAATCTTCCCCTTGCTACGGAAGGCTCCGTAGTCCTTCCGAAACTTCGCGCCGGTCCACAACCAGCACGTGTCTGTCTTTTGCACGAAGGTCCAAAAGCGCGCCTCGTCGTCGTGCCACGGGGTCAACGTGAGGTGCACCGGGTTGACGCAGAGCTTGGTCTCGCACGTCGACGTGACGCGTTCCTTGTGGCTCAATTCACGTCCGTTCGCGAGCTGCCACACTGCTCGGCGCAGCGAGCTCGACCGACCGTTGACCCAGCCGGACGGGTAGCCGCGCTGTCCGGTTCGACCGCGCCAGAGCCAGCAGTCGTCGGGTCCCGCCATGCTGGTCTTCGCCCAGATGTCGTCGAGACCCCTCACGGCTTTGCCCTCTCTCGGCGCGGCCGACCGGCATCAAGGAAAGCCTCGATGCGCAGGCGCTCGACCGACACTTCTTTGCGGATGTCGCG